>JBMTCO010000052.1:0-17212 GCA_049430945.1 Cyclobacteriaceae bacterium | reverse complement strand
CATCAAAACAGTACTGTGCACACCGAAGAATCTGAAAAAAATGCCTGCCACCGTACCGTATTTCATCAGGCAACTCAAAACACCTGTGACCATCCTACCCACATCAGTGAACTTAAAAAGTGCCCCTGGTGTAATGGATCTCTCCAGCTAAAAATTGCGCTGATTAGCCACATGGATCCACTGACCATTTTTGCAGGTCAGCAATCATTCACAGCATATTTCGAAAATCTCCAAAAGGCAGGTTTACCAGAGTTTGGCAACAGAGGTCCCCCGTCCGGATATTTTTAAATCCTGCTGATAGGAAAAATTCCTGTCTTACCTTCATCTGCTTAAAACTCTGCACTTGAGAAGTTTTATACTTACTTTATTAATGTTTTCTATTGCCTTAAATGGCATGGGACAGGTTTGCAACTTCAGGTTGTCAGGCAAGGTTATTCTTTCTGATGGAACCCCGGTTGAATCTGCATCCGTAATCTTTTCCGATAAAACATCCGGCTCAATCACCAATTCAGCCGGGCAGTTTTACTTTTCAAATCTGTGCGAAGGAACCAGAAAATTAATTGTAAGACACATCGGTTATGAGGTACACGAAAAAACTGTAATCATCAGCGGTGATACAATTTTAACCATTACGCTTCAACCTGAGATCCGGGAACTTGAGGCCGTTATAATTCATGAAGAGTCTCATCAGGAGGGTACGAATATTTCCCGTTTAAGTCGTAATGAAATGGATGCCTTCGCGGGCAAACCGCTTGGGGAGCAATTGAAGGGAATCAGTGGAGTCGGATCTGTTCAGGCCGGACCAGGCGTATCAAAGCCTGTCATCCATGGCGTGAATGGCCAGCGAATTCTGATTCTTAATAACGGCGTCAGGCTGGAGGGACAGCAATGGGGGGCGGAACATGCACCGGAAATTGATCCATTCATTGCTTCCGACATTCAGGTGATTAAAGATGCCTCATCAATCCGTCATGGAGTTGATGCCATTGGCGGAGTTATCATTGTATCACCACCACAAATTCCTGAAGGACCCGGATTAGGCGGGTATCTGCAGACAATAGGTCAATCAAATGGTCGGGGAATAACCATTTCCGGAAGCCTTCAGGGCGGAGTCAGGAAGGCACCCGGCTGGGGCTGGAGAATTCAGGGCACCGGCAAAAAATCCGGTGATTTCCAGGCACCAGACTACAACCTGACGAATACAGGTCTGAAAGAATTAAACTTCTCTGCTGCTGCGGGTTACCACGGAAAAAACGGCGGGTATGAAATTTTTGCAAGTCAGTTCAATACCGAAATCGGAATCCTGAGCGGATCAGTTTCATCATCAGTTGGTGACCTTGCCGGAGCGATTGCCGCAACTGTACCCCGCTATACCGGACCATTTTCCTATGAAATAGGAAATCCAAAACAGACAGTTGTACATAGGCTGATAAAACTAAATGGTCACCATGTAAGTGAAAAAGGAACGTGGAGGTGGATTTATGCCTGGCAGCAAAATAAGCGCAGGGAGTATGACGTAAGGAGAAGTGGCTTATCAGAATTACCTGCCATAGATCTGAACCTGAATACCCACACAGCCGAAGCTGAATGGGAAGAATCAGGTTCGGGACCCTCACACCTCCGTTTTGGAATGAATGGAATGTATCAGCATAACGCCAATGTTTATGGAACTCAGCGTATACCTTTTATACCGGATTATACAGCAGCAACAGGTGGACTTTATTCCATCTGGAATTTTGAAACCGGCTATTTAAAGTTTGACGGTGGATTGAGGTATGACATGCGCTGGTATGATGTTGCAGGGTATGACTTCAAGAATACTCTGTACAAACAGAAACTGATGTTCCATAATATAAGTGCAACAGCAGGTATTAGTATTAGCAGACCTGGCGGCAACACCATCATGTCCAGCTTAAGTAGTGCGTGGAGACCTCCCCATGTTTCAGAATTATTCAGTCTCGGTACGCACCAGAGTGCCGCAGCAATTGAATATGGTTTGTTCCTTGATTCACAAACCAATGAGATTCTGAGTCGCAATGAGATTGATTTCAAAAATGAACAATCTCTTAAGTGGGTCAGTGGATTGAAATCAGAGAAAGAAACTCTGTCGGCTGAATTTTCACTCTTCGGAAATATGATCTTCAACTACTTTTACCTTCGGCCGGGAGGAATAACCAGAAATATCAGGGGAGCATATCCTTTTTTCCGATATGCACAGACCAACGCACTTTTTCTGGGCTCCGATGCTTCTGTAACCCTGAAACTCAATAGCCACCTCACCATTTCCCCAAGAGCCAGTTTCATTTACGCTGAGGATATCACAAACCGGGATTTTCTTCCCTTTATACCTGCCAACAGACTTGAGCTGTTTATCCGCAATGAAAAAGAGCTTGGAAAAAATAAAAACATACTTTTTATAGAGTTAAGAAATCGTTATGTATTCCGGCAGTTTAGAGCACCCGGGGTAATAAACCCTGAGTCATTTCTGAACTATCAGAATCCGCAGACAAATATTTCAAACGACAGGATCTTTGACTTTATGGCTGCCCCTGACGGCTATTTTCTAACCGGTGGATCTGCAGGTCTTAACCTTAAATCTGAAAAAATCCGCTACGACATCCGGCTGTCGGCGGATAACTTGTTCAATGCGGCGTATCGTGAATATACCAACCGATTCAGGTACTTCGCTGATGAACCGGGCCGGAACTTTATCATTTCAATTAAAACAACCTTTTAAACATCAGTTATGAAAAACCAATTTTATTTTTTTACTATAATCTTATTGGTACTAACTATTGTTTTTCAGTCTTGCGACACCAATGATCCCAGGAAGGAGGATGCTCCCGAATTAATCACCAAAGCAACTCTGACCTTTACACCGGTCGACGGTGGGAATACGATAACCATAAGTGCATCCGATCCTGACGGTGAAGGTGTAAAGGATCTGGCAGCTGAAGGTAATATTACCCTCGTTGCCGAAAAAACTTATGAGTTGTCAATTACTTTGATAAATGAACTCGCAGCCGTTGGAGAAGAGGGTTACGATATAACAGAGGAAGTTGAAGAGGAAGGAGCAGAACATCTGTTTCTTTTTTCCTGGAATAACAATATATTCTCTTCACCGTCCGGAGATGGAAATATTGATAACCGAAGCGATGAAATAATTTATACTGACACTGATTCAGAAAATCTGCCGATCGGTTTAAATACAAGATGGACCACCACTCAGACCGGAGCATCTACAGGTTCATTCAGAGTGGTGCTCAAACATCAGCCCGGCCTCAAGTCTCAGACTTCAGGAATCAATATCGGTGAAACAGATATGGACATTACCTTTACGGTGAACATTCAGTAAACCTCATACTCCTGATGCCCCCTCCCTTCGAATATCAGAGTGAGGAATAAATAAAAAGGACAGAATAATCTGTCCTTTTTATTTACCCATATATTTCATTTAAAATTCCGGCCAGCCTTATACCAGCCTGGGAAATTCGCATTTTAACAACAGATAAATACTTATAACTGTAATCATACCCCAGCTTCCCATCTTCAATATCATAAACCATCGGGCGTAAATCCATACTTTCATTCGCCCATATTCTGACATTCTGACTCTGCCATTTTTTTATCTCAGATTCGCCGGGTGTGTAAACCGCGTCTGCCAGTTCAGTATAGCTTAACCTTGTGTGATCGATCATGTCACTGTCCCAGACACGGTGAAGATTGGAATCTTCCCTGAACCATTTCACCCTGATACGATTTCCTCCCTGATCATCGCAGCAACCCACATGCAGAGGCTGATGGATATCCCCTACCAGGTGAATCAGAAATTTCAAATACTCACGCTCCCCGGCGGAAGAAAGATGGCCGGTTTTAAGCTCAGCTATAATTCTGTCAATGGCCTGAATGACATCACCTTTTGGATTCTTTGGTGAATCCTCATAATTCTTGCCCGTTTCAACCGTAACCCAATGCCAGTCGGCTGTGTAATCATATGTTGAATCTGATCTAATTTCATCCATCCATGTTGAGACCATGGAAATCCGGTCCGGACCAAGAATTGTCTTAATCTTATTTTTTGCTTTTTTTGTCAGATGACGTTCCGCTATCAATCCAACTGCCCGATGACCGGTTACCCCCCAGGCAGAGGCAATGTTGATGGTTAAAAATAAAGCAGGAAGTAAATAAAGAATCTTTTTCATTCTGAGATTTGTTATTCAAAAATAGGAAAAGATATAGGCGAATTAATACACAACAACCCATCAGGCTTCAAAAAGGACTTTATTGATTTATGAATAAACCGGAAACTATCATTTTTGATCTTGGCGCAGTCCTTATAGACTGGAATCCAAGATATCTGTACCGCAAAATATTCCGTGATGAATCAAAGATGGAATGGTTTCTGAATAATATCTGTACACCGGACTGGAATGAGGAGCAGGATGCAGGGAGAAGTTTTAAGGAGGCATCAGACCTGCTGGTTAAACAACACCCGGATTGGGAGTCTGAAATAATGGCATTCCGCCTCCGGTGGGAGGAGATGCTTGGAGGTCCGATTGAGGGTACAGTTGAAATTCTAAACTCAGTAAAAAACACAGGCAAGTACAAATTAATTGCGCTCACCAACTGGTCGGCTGAAACTTTCCCGATTGCCAAGGCCAGGTATGATTTCATTGGCTGGTTTGATGGTATTGTTATGTCCGGTGAAGAGAAAACCAGAAAACCATTCGGTAAATTTTACAGGATTATGATTGATCGTTACAATCTGAGGCCCGAAAAGTGTGTTTTTATTGATGATAACCCAAGGAATGTAAAGGGTGGTCTGGAGCTTGGAATCCCGGGAATTCAATTCATTGATCCGCAACAGTTAAAAGCGTCACTAAAAACTTACGGAATCATCGTCTGATATCATCCCAAAAGCATTTCTGCCTTTACTCAGAATACGTAAATTGATCAATCTATTCGCAAACAAATAAATTATGAAAAACAGCCTGACAATTTTACTTGCGCTTTTCTCGGCACTAAGCTTTGCACAGGAGGCCGGAAAAGACCCTAAAACTACTGAAATGTGGAAGATTACCCCTCCGGTGGTTACCGCCGGAAAAACATACGGGGAAGCACCATCGGACGCAGAAATACTTTTTGACGGAAAGGACCTGGATCAGTGGGTAAATGCAGGATCAGGAAAAGCGGCAACATGGGATATCAGGGATGGCGCAATGACTGTTGCAAAAGGTGCCGGTGACATAAAAACAAAAAAAACATTTGGCGATTGCCAGCTGCATATCGAATGGCGCACTCCTGCAGCAGTTGAAAGCGAAGGTCAGGGCAGGGGCAACTCAGGAATATTTTTTATGGAAAAATATGAGCTTCAGGTACTGGACAGCTATCAGAACGCTACTTACCCCAATGGGCAGGCAGGTTCCATTTACAAACAACATATCCCGCTGGTAAATGCAAGCCGAAAACCCGGTGAATGGCAGACATATGACGTTATCTTCACCGCTCCAAGGTTTAGTGAAACAGGAAGAGTTGCCGTGCCAGCACGAATTACTGTTCTGCATAACGGAATTATTATCCAGAATAATGTGGAAATCTGGGGACCGAGCGAATATATTGGTTTACCTGTTTACCTCCCTCATGAAAGTAAGGGATCAATCAGATTGCAGGATCACGGAAATCCTGTATCCTACAGAAATATTTGGATCAGAAATCTTTAAGACTGATTACAGCCTCAAAAAAAATGACTGCCGAAAAGCAGTCATTTTTTATTTTAATGAAAGCGTGTAATTCTACACTTTGATTTCAACATCCACTCCACTGGGAAGTTCAAGCTTCATCAGGGCATCAACGGTTTTGGCACTGTTGGAGTAAATATCGACAAGCCTTTTGAAAGTACAGAGCTGAAACTGTTCACGTGATTTCTTATTTACGTGAGGTGAACGCAGAACGGTGAACTTTTCTTTTTCTGTGGGCAGCGGAATAGGCCCGCTGACAACAGCACCGGTTGCTTTTACAGCACGAACGATCTTCTCTGAAGACTTATCCAGAAGATTGTGATCGTATGATCTTAATTTGATCCTGATTTTCTGATTCATAATGCTTTTTTGATCGGTTTATTTGCCTGCGGAACCTTTTACTTCTTCAATTACTTTTTCAGCAAGGTTGCGGGGAACCTGTGCATAATGCGCGAATGTCAGTGAAGCAGAAGCACGGCCTGAAGTGATGGTCCGAAGATCAGTCACATATCCGAAAAGTTCTGCGAGCGGCACATCTGCTTTAATTACCTGAGCAGTACCACGAGTATCCATTCCCTTCATAATACCTCTTCTGCGGTTAAGGTCACCGGTTACTGAGCCGGTAAATTCATCCGGGGTAACTACCTCTACACCCATGATAGGCTCGAGTAACTGCGGGGAGCATTTACGTGCAGCTTCCTTAAAACCTATTCTCGCAGCAAGTTCAAATGAAAGTGAGTCAGAGTCAACATCATGGTAAGAGCCATGGAACAAACGCACCTTCATTGAATCCAGAGGATATCCTGCAAGTGGACCATTGACCATAGCTTGATCAAATCCTTTCTGAACTGCAGGTATGAATTCACGTGGAATCGCACCACCAACAATATCATTAACAAACTCAAGTCCCTCCTTACCATCCTCCCGAGGACCGATTTCGAATACGATATCAGCGAACTTACCACGACCACCGGTCTGCTTCTTGTAAACTTCCTTATGCTCAACGGAGGAGGTAAGAGCTTCCTTATAAGCAACCTGAGGAGCACCCTGGTTGATTTCAACTTTAAATTCACGCCTCAGACGGTCAATAATGATCTCCAGGTGAAGTTCACCCATACCGCGAAGAATGGTCTGACCGGTTTCCTGGTCAGTGTTGACACGAAGCGTAGGGTCCTCTTCTACGAGTTTGGCAATTGCCATACCAAGTTTATCAACATCAGCCTGCTTCTTAGGCTCAATAGCGTATCCAATAACCGGCTCAGGGAATACCATTGATTCCAGAATAACCTTACGCTTTTCATCGCAAAGGGTATCTCCGGTTTTGATATCCTTAAAACCTACCACAGCACCGATGTCTCCTGCCGCCAGTCGGTCAATCTGATTCTGCTTGTTAGCATGCATCTGAAATACACGGGAAATTCTCTCCTTATTCTCTGAGCGGGAGTTGTAAACGTAAGAGCCTGAATCCAGACCCCCTGAATAAGCACGAATAAAACACAAACGTCCGACAAAAGGATCTGTTGCAATTTTAAATGCGAGGGCAGTGAATGGCTCATTCTCATCGGGCCTGATCGTCACATCTTCTCCTGTGTCAACACTTGTTGCCGTTATGTTGTCTTTATCCATTGGTGAAGGAAGTAACTCCATCACATAGTCGAGCATAGTCTGTACGCCCTTGTTCTTAAATGAAGAACCGCAAACCATTGGCACAATAGCCATGTCAATAGTGGCACGGCGGAGGGCTGAAAGGATTTCAGCCTCGGTAATGGATTCAGGGTTTTCAAAATATTTTTCAATGAGGGTCTCGTCATACTCGGCAACAGCCTCAAGCAGCTTACCGCGGTATTCTTTAGCCTCCTCAAGCATTTCATCAGGAATCGGAACAACTGTGAAAGTCATTCCTTTATCTTCTTCATTCCAGATAACTCCCCTGAAATTGACCAGGTCAACTACTCCTTTAAAATTATCTTCGGCACCAATAGGGAGCTGAAGCGGAACAGCTTTACTTCCCAGTTTCTCCTTTACCTGCTTACAAACATCAAGGAAATCAGCTCCTGCACGGTCCATTTTATTTACAAAACCAATGCGGGCAACTTTATAATTGTCAGCCAGGCGCCAGTTGGTTTCAGACTGCGGCTCAACGCCATCAACAGCACTGAAAAGGAAGACAAGTCCATCAAGAACTCTCAAAGAACGGTTAACTTCAACAGTGAAGTCCACGTGTCCGGGAGTGTCAATAATATTGACATGAAACTTATTATTTCTGTAGTTCCAGTAAACAGTTGTTGCGGCTGAAGTGATGGTGATACCACGCTCCTGCTCCTGCTCCATCCAGTCCATGGTAGCTGCGCCGTCGTGCACCTCACCAATTTTGTGGTTTACACCGGCATAATAAAGAATACGCTCAGTGGTAGTTGTTTTGCCTGCGTCAATGTGTGCCGCAATTCCGATGTTTCTGGTAAATTTTAGGTCCCTGGCCATTTAATTGTGGGGTCAGTGATTTAAAAACGGAAGTGTGAGAACGCCTTGTTGGCTTCAGCCATACGGTGCGTATCGTCTTTTTTCTTGATCGCAGCGCCTTCACCCTTAGAGGCTGCTAAAAGTTCAGCAGCAAGTTTGTCCTGCATGGTCTTTTCTCCGCGCATACGGGCATAATCAATCAGCCATTTAATGCAGAGGTTGATTTTGCGCTCCGGACGAATCTCAACTGGCACCTGAAAGGTAGCTCCGCCAACCCGACGGCTTTTAACCTCAACACCGGGCATTACGTTGTTCATGGCGCGCTTCCACACCTCAAGGCCACTTTCATTTGCCTTCTTTTCAACTATGTCCATAGTTTCGTAAAAAATACCATAGGCGGTGTTCTTTTTTCCACTCTCCATCAGGTAATTCACAAACTTGGTTACCATTGGATCATTGAACTTAGGATCCGGTAACAAATATCTTTTCTTAGGTTTTGCTTTTCTCATAACTCAGAAATTATTTTTTGCCCTTTGCTGCAGGTGCTGGTGCACCGGCTTTTGGACGCTTTGCTCCGTATTTAGAACGACCCTGTAATCTTCCATTAACACCGGCAGTATCCAAGGCACCGCGGATGATGTGATAACGCACACCGGGAAGGTCCTTCACACGGCCACCGCGGATAAGGACAATTGAGTGCTCCTGCAGGTTGTGGCCCTCTCCCGGAATGTAGGCGTTTACCTCCTTAGAGTTGGTCAAACGTACCCTGGCAACCTTACGAAGAGCCGAATTAGGCTTCTTTGGCGTAGTTGTATAAACACGGGTACACACTCCCCTGCGCTGTGGACAGGAGTCAAGGGCGGGTGACTTGGACTTCCAGGTCATCTTTTTCCGGCCTTTTCTGACTAATTGTTGAATAGTAGGCATTTAAATATGCTTATTTGGTCGCTTTTTAACCCTTTTATTTTTGGGATTGCAAAGGTATTTAAAAGACTGTACCCACCAAACCCGACCTTAATTATTTTCAGGTCGGGGAATCATGATTTATCAGGTATTTTTGAGAAATCGCCATCGGTAATCAGGTGAAAAACTGAATTTTTGACCATTTCTAATTATTTCTATGCGGATTGACATAATAACCTGCCTGCCGGAATTATTAAAATCACCCTTTTCAGATTCCATCCTTAAAAGAGCTATTGATAAAGGCCTGGTTTCCGTAAATGTCCACGATCTGAGATCCTATGCCACTGATAAACACCGAACTACGGACGACTATGCCTATGGAGGTGGCGCCGGGATGGTTATGATGATTGAACCCATTGACCGGTGCATTTCAATGCTCAGATCAGAAAGAATTTATGATGAGGTCATTTACCTGTCCCCTGACGGGGAACAATTCGACCAAAAAACAGCCAACGCCCTGAGTATCAGACAGAATATGATTATGCTCTGCGGACACTATAAAGGTGTTGATGAGCGGGTGCGGGAGCATCTTGTGACCAGGGAAATCAGTCTCGGGGATTATGTGATTTCAGGGGGTGAGCTGGCAGCTGCAGTGGTGAGTGACGCCGTTATCCGGCTTATTCCAGGGGTGCTCAATGATGAAACCAGTGCCTTAACTGACAGCTTTCAGGATGGTCTGGTTTCTCCGCCCGTCTATACGAGGCCTGCACAGTATAAAGGATGGAAAGTCCCTGAGGTTCTTTTAAGCGGCCACCAGGCCAGAATCGAAGCATGGCGGAATGAGCAAGCAGAGTCCAGAACAAGATCAAGAAGACCGGATTTGCTTGGTTTTGAATAAATCAGAACACGCCACATTCAATTTTTAAAGGAATTTGGCGAATAGCATTTGCAGGGGTCCCTTCCTTCCATATATTTGCAGTCCAATTTTTAAACCTGGTATTATGGCGGATTTAATAAAAATCGCTGAGTCGGAATTGGCCTCAAAAAGGTCTAATTTCCCATCTTTCAAAGCCGGTGACACGGTTAACGTGCACGTTAAAATCAGTGAGGGTAACAAAGAGCGTATCCAGCAATTCCAGGGTGTGGTCATTTACCGTCGTGGTTATAACACAAATGGTGAATCCTTCTCAGTTCGTAAAGTTTCAAATGGTGTGGGTGTAGAACGCATATTCCCGATTTTGTCCCCTGCCATTGAGAAAATTGAAGTTCTCAAATTTGGTAAGGTTCGCCGTGCCAAACTCTATTATATGAAAGGCCGTCAGGGTAAGTCAGCGCGCATTAAAGAAAAGCTGGCTACTGCCTGATTCACATTTTGAAAAGTCATTTAAAGCCTGTTTTTGTTCAAAAACAGGCTTTATTTTTTTTAAAACCTTTGGAAAAGACCACCTACCAAAGGCTCAGCCTTCTTGGGGTTCGGTGATTAAAGGCCTATATTTGCCATCCTTTTAAATTGATTTATGCCTAACCTGAACATCCCACAACTGCTTGGTCCCGATGCGGACAAACTGCTCAACCACTCATGTCGGACTATTCCCAAGGAGCAGATCCACCTTCCCAACCCCGGAATGATTGATCAGGTATTTGTTCAGTCAAACAGAAATACAAACGTCCTAAGAAACCTGTCTTCCATGTTTAATACCGGAAGACTTGCAGGAACCGGGTATCTGTCCATTCTGCCGATTGACCAGGGAATTGAGCATAGTGGGGGTGCCTCCTTTGCTAAAAATCCGATCTATTTTGATCCTGAGAATATTATAAAACTTGCAATGGAAGGCGGATGCAATGCAGTTGCCACTACCTATGGGGTACTGGCCATGATGTCCCGCAGCTACGCTCATAAAATCCCATTTGTAGTTAAGGTTAACCACAATGAACTTCTTACCTATCCAAATAAGGCTGATCAGATCATGTTCGGTACCGTTCGGGATGCATGGAACCTCGGCGCAGCAGCAATAGGTGCCACCATTTATTTTGGCTCAGACAACTCGACCCGTCAGATTGTAGAAGTTGCCCGTGCCTTTGAAGAAGCACACAGCCTGGGTATGGCAACCATCCTTTGGTGCTACACCAGAAACAATGCGTTTAAAAAAGACGGGGTTGATTACCATGTTTCTGCTGACCTTACCGGACAGGCCAATCATCTTGGTGTTACTATTCAGGCAGATATCATCAAGCAAAAACTTGCTGAAAACAACGGCGGCTACAAAGCCCTGAACACCGGGGGAAGCTCCTACGGAAAGCTTGACGAGCGCATCTATACTGAACTGACAACAGATCACCCGATTGACCTTTGCCGCTACCAGGTAGCAAACTGTTACATGGGACGTGCAGGACTTATCAGCTCCGGTGGCGAATCAAAAGGTGCCAGTGACCTGGCAGATGCAGTAAAGACCTCTGTCATCAATAAAAGAGCAGGTGGAATGGGCCTGATTAGTGGCAGAAAAGCATTCCAGCGCCCCATGAAAGAGGGTGTTGAAATTCTGAATGCCATACAGGATGTATATCTCGACAAGTCCATCACAGTTGCCTGAGCTATGCCCTGGTTTAAAAGAACCGATAAAGGAATTCTGACTCCGACCGAATCAAAAAGAGAGGTTCCGGACGGATTGTGGTTCAAGTCCCCGGGTGGCAAAATTATTCACACCAGGGAACTGAAGAACAATGCCTTTGTGGTTCCGGAAGAAGATCACCATGTCAGAATTGGCTCTAAAGAGTATTTTGAAATCCTTTTTGACAATAATGAGTTTACCGAACTGGATGCAGAAATGGAGTCTGCAGATCCTTTGAAATTTGTGGATACCAAACCATATCCGAAACGCGTAAAGGAATCTCAGGCAAAATCTGAATTGAAAGATGCTGTTCGTTCGGCCTATGGCAAGTTAAATGGCATGGACCTCACCATAGCATGTATGGATTTCAGTTTTATCGGAGGTTCCATGGGATCAGTGGTGGGTGAAAAGATTGCCCGTGCAATTGACCACTCGCTTAAAACCAATAAACCATTCCTGATGATCTCCCGCTCAGGCGGTGCCCGTATGATGGAGGCCGGTCTTTCGCTGATGCAGATGGCCAAAACCTCTGCAAAACTTGCGCTGCTCAATCAGGCCGGAATTCCATATATCAGCCTGCTGACAGATCCTACTACCGGCGGTGTCACTGCCTCTTACGCCATGCTCGGTGACTTCAATATAGCCGAGCCTGGAGCATTAATCGGATTTGCAGGCCCAAGGGTTATAAGAGAAACAATTGGTAAAGACCTTCCTGAGGGATTTCAGAGTTCCGAGTTCGTACTTGAACATGGTTTTCTGGACTTTATTGTTGACCGAAGAAATCTGAAGGCAAGGTTGTCCACCCTGCTGAAAATGCTTTCTTAGAATTATTGTCAGAAGGGAAAGGGTTTTTCAATCAATTCTGCTCTGTAGGAAGCGTGGTTGCCAACAGCTTTCCACTTAACCAATCCCTTTTTATCAATTATCAATAACGTAGCATCCTTCTTAGTTACGCAAACAAGGAAATGACTGTCATCGATCTTTTGTGCACTTCCCATACGGTAAGACGTATAAGCTCTGGGGAGATCAATTAAATTGACCACATAAGCAGTCATATTTTTCTGATCAAGCCTGAGAACCAGAACTCTGGATTGTGGCCTTATTTTTCGATTCCCATTATCAAACATAATCAGGTCGCCATCCTTAGTCCAACTGATACTATGCTGACGGAGAAACCAACCTTCAGAGGACATTTTAAAGTCCCCCCCTTTCCCAAGTTTCCAAATTACTTTTCCTGTCTGTGAATGAATCTTCCACACCTGTGAGAAATCACGAAAAGAAACAAGATAATTACCATCACGATCAATAACCATGGCATTTGCATGCCCCCACACGTCCCGTATGTTTACGGTGTCCCGGAAGTCGTTGGGATCATTTGCATCCAGGAGATTCCACTTCCATAATATTTTTCCGCTTTTATCCATTCTCACAATGCCATCTGCCCGAAGATACTGATCCCTTGTTCCTCCCCAGCGGCGAAGATCCCGCTTCGCAGAATCCACGCTCAGAGATAAAATGTTTTCAGCTGAGTCAAACAAAACTTCATGATGAAACCGCTCAGGCTTCTCAAGTTGCTCAAGATCAACATTGAGCAAGGTTCTTCCATAAATATCTGTCTCACGGATAACAGCAGAATCATAAATGGACAAGAATGTCCCTTGCTTCGTATAGGTCACGGGCCTGCGCACAGCAGTATCATAAAGATGATACCATACGATCTGACCTTTGTTATTGAGCAGAACATCCGCGCCTGATTTAAAAAATCTTCTGATTAATATATATCCTGAAAAAAGAGTTGTATCAATCTTATCCTTCCTTACAGCAACCACTTCAGAAGGAACCACGCCTGTCATAAAATTAAATTCTCTGCTTCGGAGCGTATCTCCGGTTTCAGGATCAATTGTTATCATTCTGAATTTATACCTCGTTTCTTCAGTGAGATTCATCAGTGTAACCAAATGGGAAGCAGCGGATACAGGATTTGTAATTCTTCGGTATTCAGGAATTGCTTCCGGCCAGAACTCAATCCACGCTTCAGTCGAGGTTTTAAGTTCAAACTTAACTTTTGGTTTCAGAACATTTCCCTGATCAAAAGATAAATCCGGCTCACCCTTAAATGGTGAGCAGCCATATATAAATAAAGGCAATAACAGGTAAAAATAATTTTTCGATTTCATCGGATCATCGGTTAAGTATTTCCTTGAGTAATTCTTCCTGTGGCTTGCGTCTTCTGAGATCCTCAGTATCAGCTCCGGCGAGCGCAACAGCAATCAGATTTTTATTTTCAGCTTCAAAGAACCGAATCTGACCATCTGAGAATTTATCGATACGCTCCTCCAGATTTGTAACAAGTGAATACCCTAGTGCATTGAGCATGTCACCCGCAACAGACTCAAAAATAATAAGTTGCTCCCGCGTGAGACCTTTAAGAAATTTTTGACTGTTGGACCTCAGTACCGGTTTTTCAAGATTTTCCCACATTTTTCCGGCATGTGCAGTTCTTTTTGATTCCCCTGACTCAAAGTAATTCAACATGGCAGCATCATAAGTCACCTGAAGTTTGTGACATAATGATTTCAATATACCTACAGGATCTACCAGAAGATCTTCATAGCAGAGCGAAACAAAACGCTCAGGGGGAATAATACTTTTTGCAGCCAGTGCCTCCGCCTGATCCTGCTGCCACTTCCGTGCCAGCATATAAATATGTTTGGGGCCAACAACGGCCTTCATAAACGAAAGTGCCACATCTCGACCATCGCGATACAAATGAATGTACACAGGCCTTAGCCCAGAGGCTTCAATCCGGTCAATGTATGAAACAGACTCCATACTCTTACAACACATTACGTCAGCACCATCCTGAACTGCTTTTCCTTCACTGATAGCTGCAAATATTCCAGGTAAATCACGGGACTGTGTTTCCTTCAAGACAACATCGGGTTGAGCAATGTAGGGCTCCCATGAAACCGGATTACAGTTTACCCACCGGCAAACATCATTGGTAAGCATCCGGAAAGCATCCTCAGATTGTAAATTTTTATAGCGATCAAGCAATGGAAAAAAAGTTTTGAAAATGTGAGGAGGATGCGGTGCAGAAATCTCCGGAAGCTGATTCAACATCACCCGAAGCAGATTGGATCCGGAACGCTGCGTTCCTATAAATTGAAAATATCTCAAAACTCAATATCAGAAAGCCAAAGTTAATAAGCCTAGGGCGATTGCCAATCCAATCATCAAAATCGTATTAATCTTTAGAAAATATATTCCTGCAAAAGCAACACCCCACCAGATAAAATGCCATGGCTCATCATATTGCTTCCAGGAATTCAACAGAATTTGGACTCCGGATATAATAATCAATCCTGAAACAGAAGGGAAAATGTAGGTCAATGCCCTTAAATAGAAATGAGAAGATCTTATATACTGCAGGTAATAAGTGCAATAAATCATAACCAGCGCAGAGGGCAAAAACATTCCGGCAGTTGCAGCCACCGCTCCGGATAAGCCGGCGATCTTTTGTCCGAAGAATGCAGCACTGATCAGGATTGGCCCCGGAGTCAGCTGACCCAAAGAAATGCCTGTCAACAGATCATTCTGATTAATCCAGTGAAGACTCTCAACCAGAGTGGCATTCAAAAAAGGCACCACCACATAGCCGCCTCCAAACAATGTAAGCCCAATCAAGGCAAACTCTCTGAAAATTAATGCCGGCAAAAATAATGTGCCAAGCGCTGCAACCAAAATAAATGCAGCGGCAGGTGCTAACAAACGAACAGAACTACCACTGAACAATGGTGAACCGATGAATGACTGGTCCGTTATTGTAGCCGGCATGAACTGACCAAGCAATGCAAATCCACACAGCAAAATTATAATTGTCAGATAACCCGGTACAAGAAATACAATTGCCATTGTGAAAATAGCCACAAAAGCTGAAGTTACAGAGTTACAATATTTTTTTAAACCTGCTAGCCCGGCAGACAGAATAATGGCAAAAGCAATACCTGAAACAAAGAATATGGCCCGGGAAAAATAATTATCACTGCCTGAAAACCTGATCAAATGAAACAATATGACCATTAAAGAAAATGAAGGAAGAAGAACCGCTGTCACGGCTATAAAAGCACCTCTCAGTCCGGAGAGAAAAAATCCGCAATAGGCAGCAAGATTAACACCAACAGGTCCCGGAAGGATACTTGCGAGTGCCAGCCCTTCAGAAAAAGTCTCTTCGGACATCATCCTATGCTCCTCCACCAACCGCTTTCGAATAACGGCAACCATGCTCATATACCCACCGAAGGAAACTGTGCCTATATTAAAAAACTGTAGAAATAATCTTAAATACATAGGATCAAAAAAAAGGGCCGCAATAATGCGACCCTTTTTTGCTTTAAAATAAAGTTCTGGAAATCAATTGGCAGGTGTGAGTGTTGTCACTCCATTCTCTCCATAAACATTTTCCCACACGATTGTCATTGCTCCTGTGACAAGATCAATCTGTGAACCACCTCTTATATAATAAGGGTAAAAATAGGGCGCAGAGACAAGCAAAATGGTTCCACACAGATCCTGGAAAACTGCCTTTACAGGAGGGTTGTCCCAGATGATTGTCTCCATTCCACCACTGAGATCTGCAAGGTTATACTGACCTGCACCGGCAGCGGCTGTAATGTTATCAGTATAAGTGTTGGTATCGGTATATCCATAATAGTCAACCCAATCAGTTACACCATCATAGTTACCGGCACGGTCAGAGATGCAAACGACCGGAATGCGGTAGAAGAACGGGGAATTGAAAAAAGCACCGCCTGTAACAATGCCGCTGGCATTTGAGTTGGTGAAAACACGGCCATCTTTCATCACAAGCTCATAACGAAGTTCAATCTGGTCACCTCCATTAACATCGTCCTGAGTTATGGAAAGGGCAGTAAGAACTTCCTGAGCTGAAACAGAAATCGTGGCACGCGGATAATCAGTGTCAGAATTCTGTTGAAAATCAGTTGAGGGAACAGATTTAAGTTTAGTCTCGTTGGTCGTGATTTTAGGAATTGTGTTGTCCCTGAGTTTCACATAAAAATCAACGGATTGAAAAAGCTTACCCCTTTCAACATCACGCTCTTCCAGGGTAACCTGGTAAACAGATGTTGTGCTGACCCTGAAGTCGGTTTGGGAAACTGTTCCAAAGGTAGATGAAGGTGTCGCCACCACATTCAGGTAGGCCGCGTAAACAATGGCATCCTTGTCAAAGAAGCCTTTGTCGTCACTGCAGGAAATAGCCATTCCCATTGCAGCCAAAACAACAAATATGAATTTTAATGTTTTCATAGGTTTCAATGATCTTGGTTTAATCAATAAAGTTAGCAGGATTTGTATCCCAGAAAACTGCTACACCATTGTTTGGTTTCTGCGTAGCATTAGAATTCCGGGTAACATACTGACTTGGATAAGTAAATGAACGGTAGGCAGTACCCATATTCTGGATAAGACCACCCTGCAGAT
>JBMTCO010000051.1:0-17312 GCA_049430945.1 Cyclobacteriaceae bacterium | reverse complement strand
TTACCAATCCTGTGGATTATGTTGTGACAGCAGAAGATGGTAAAACGGAAAAAGTCTTTACAATCACAACGAAAATTCTTGATCCAACCGAAGTGGTGATTTCCGAGTTCAGCGTCCCAGGAGCAAAGTCTGTTGATATCAATCAAGGAGCTAAAACCATTAAGATTAACATTCTTCAAGGATCTAATGTCACCGCACTTGTTCCATCAATAACGACAATCCCCGCGAGTGCCACTGTAGACCCTGCCTCGGGAGTTGCAAAAGATTTCACTAGTCCAATCAATTATACTGTTACTAAGGGAGCAACTACATCTACTTATGAAGTGTCTGTCAATTTTATAGCATATGGATTTGACGAAGAAAATGTTACAATTCGATATGATGCAAGTTTTGCCTCGAGTACCCTTCCTGCAGAGTTAGGATCTGCTGGTGATAACGAGCGTGGGTTCTCAATGAATAGTCAGTATGTTTACGTTGCCGATAAGGGAGATGGAAAAGTTTATTATTATAATAGTGACGGTTCATCAGTTGCAGGAACGGCTCTAAACAATAATGATGAATCTAATACAGCTATAGTAGCTGGAGGAACGTTTAAATTAGCTGATGTTGTTGCTACAGAAAAAGGAATTGTAGCAAGTAATATGACGCTTGGTGGAACAAGTCTAAGAGTTTACAAGTGGAAAGATAACTCATCCCCTGCTGAATTATTACTTGATTTCCCTGCTGTTGTGAATAACACCAACGTGCGTTTGGGAGATGCAATTAACTTTGTTGGAGATCCATACGGATCAGGCAAACTTTACGCCATGCCTTTTGCTACAAGTAATTATGTGCTTATTTGGGATGTTGTCAATGGTTCAATAACCAATTCAGCAACTCCGACCATAGTAACTTTCACCGGCTTAGCTTCTACTGGTAATTATGGTTTTGTTGAGCCCATTACATCTGGTGGTGTCAATTATTTCCTTGTAAATGGTGCTAATATGGTGCCTAACTTATGGTCAGCTGATGGGACTACTCAAATTACGGACATTAAGTCTGATGCCATAATTGTTCGCGCTCAGGGTGGCAAGATTGTTGAATTTAATGATGGAAGATACTTGGTGGTTGCTCTGGCTGGCACTGAAGGGGCTACTATTCGGGACGCAGGTATTGCGGTTTATGATATAACTGGCCCTAGCATTGTTGAAGCAATGAATGCCATCACTGTTGAAACAGCTGCGGAGAAAAAGGTATACTCATTTTCAATGGGGCAGCAAACAAATGGCAACCAGGCAGCAGATGCTTATATTTACGTAGATACAGCCAACAAGAAACTTAGAATGATGGCAGGAGCAGCCAATAATGGTTTCCGTGTGGTTGAAGCTCCGGAGAAAAAGTAGTTAAGTAATTAATAATTTATTTGGTTGGGGGTTAAATCCCCCAACCATTTTTTTAACGTGAAGCTGAATTTATGATTAGAATTATACTCACTTTTTTTCTCATATATATTACAAATTCTTCTTGTAAAGAGGCAGATGAACCATTATTAAGTAGCGAAAATCAAATTCTTTCATTTAAATTTAATTCTATTGATGTACAGGGTTTAGTAGATGATGAGAGCCGATTTATATCTGCAACAGTTTCAAGTAAGGTTGATTTATCAACGTTGGCACCAACTATTACTGTTTCTGACGGCGCCATTATTGATCCTGCGTCTGATGTAGCTAATGACTTCAGAACGGATGTATTCTATAAGGTAACCGCTCAGGATGGTACAATTGCTAACTATTTTATAAAGGTTTCTCAATTAAATGATGACAATTCGATAACTTATTTCAATCTACCTGATATTTTTCAAAAAGGTAAAATCACAAATAATATAATCTCATTCACTTTGCCCTTTGGTACCGACCTAACCTCTTTAAAAGTTGAATTCAATAAGCCGCCAAAAGCCACAACCAATATTGCGTCAGGAACTGTAATTGATTTAAGCTCTACAAAGCAGCTGGTTGTTACCTCTGAATATGGCTCAGTAAACACTTATTCAATTCAAATTGCTTTTGAACCTCAGGAGACCGGAATCCGTGGAGTATGGATTACCAATGTTGCAAGTGATGTTCTTAATACAAGGTTGAACATCGCAAGTGCGATGAAGCAGTTGAGTGATTTAAATTTCAACACGGTGTTTTTGGTTGCGTGGAACAAAACAATGACGCCACATCCAAGTCAGGTATTAAAAGAAGCCCTTGCCCCTTTAGACGATCCCAATATTCAAACAGAATTTTTTCCCGGCCGTGATGTACTTCAGGAAGTAATAGAGGAAGCACATTTAAGAGGACTAAAGGTTATACCTTGGTTCGAATATGGATTTGCATCACAATATGGATCTACAAATGGCGGAAGGAATAAAGTTTTGCTTGCACATCCTGAATGGGAGAGTAGGGACCAAAGTGGTAAGGTTGCAAATAAAAATAACTTTTACTGGATGAATGCCTTCCATCCGGATGTTCAAAAGTTTATGTCTGATTTGATAATGGAGGTTGTACTGAAGTATGATATTGATGGAATTCAAGGTGATGATAGACTCCCCGCTGTCACCAGTAGCTCCGGATATGACGCCTACACAGTTCAACGTTATCAAAATGAGCATAATGGCCAGTCACCACCAACAGGTGAACAAACTCAGTCATGGGTTCAATGGAGATCCAATATTTTGAATGATTTTGCCAAAGATCTTTTTGTCCGCGTAAAGAATGCCAAACCCAATTGTTTAGTTACATTTTCGCCCAGCCCATATTCATTCAGTTTATTTAATTATTGTCAGGATTGGCCAACTTGGGTTGATGACCAGGTTGTTGAAATCCTTTCACCTCAGCTTTACCGGTATGATAACCAAGGAATAGACACCTATAAATACCTCTTAGCCACTAATTTGGCCTATGCAAATAATAATACTTCAATTTTCTACCCTGGAGTCTTGCTTCGTTCCGGAAGTTACACACCCTCAGAAGCTTATTTGGTTGAAGTTATACGAGCAAATCGTGCAAAAGGAGTGAAAGGAGAGGTTTATTTCTTCTATGAAGGAGTTGGAACTAGAGCGAAGGTGTTTAAAGCTCTTTACCCGGGAAAAGCAATATTTCCCACTTTTTAAGTCTTCATACTTTTCCAAGTAAAGTGTGACCAGAACTATATTCATACTGATCCTTTTTTTTTCTGAAGCTCATGGACAGGAACCTGTCAGAGGGTTCTGGTTAACTAATATTCAAAGTGATGCTATGTTCTCTAAAGCCGGATTGGATGAGGCTTTGGAGACTTGCCTAAGTATTCGTTCAATACCATATATATTGTGGGCTGGAATCGTGGCTACACACAGTATTACAGTGAAGTCATGAAAAATAATTTTGGCACACCTGTTGATCCAGCATTCTCAGAGTTTGATCCCATAAAGTATCTTATTCAGAAGGCTCGTCCTAAGGGAATTAAAATCATACTCTGGTTCGAGTTTGGTTTTTCCTACAGATATAAAAATGAGACCAATTCTGAAATTGAACGTAGAAAACCTCACTGGATTTCAATTAATAGGCAGGGTGCACCGGTAGAAAAGAATGGCTTTTATTGGTTAAATGCTTTTGACCCTGAGGTTCAGAAATTTATGATTGATCTTATATCAGAGGCAGTTCATAAATATGACATTGATGGCATACAAGGTGATGACCGCCTCCCTGCCTTACCATCATCGGCAGGTTATAACAGGGGTATTGTTGAAGATTTCTTCAACCAATATTCCTACAGTCCTTCTGATGATAAGGACACATTATGGGTACAATTTCGGGCAGATAAGCTGACTGATTTTTTGGGGAATCTATATAAACATTTGAAGAGTATACGACCTGATCTGATCATAAGTATGTCGCCCAGTATTTATCCCTGGAGTCTTAATGAATATCTTCAGGACTGGCCCCGCTGGATAAGCGATGGGTTGGTTGATGAGTTGCTGCCTCAGGTTTATCGGAGAAATCTGGCTGCGTATCAAAGTACATTAAATAATAATGTGCTAAAATTTATCCCTGACCATTTTTTAAATAGGTTATTCCCAGGAATTCTTTTAAAAATTAATGATTACTATACGGATGACCAGTTATTGTTCCAAAAGATTTCCTTTAACAGGTCCAAAGGAATTAAAGGTGAAGTTTTCTTTTATTTTGAAGGTATAAAAAAGCGCCCCAAGTTTTTTAAAGGATACAGCAAAGCTTTTTGATTTGAGCTTAATTATTTTGATAATCATAAACTTTATTCATGCGCCAAGTCTATATACTTTTATTCTTTATTTTTTGTTTTCACAGACTTTATCCTCAAGTAGTTGTCATTGGTGGAGGAGCCAGTGGTACTGCAGCTGCTTTACAAGCTGCAAGAATGGGTGTAGAAGTTCATTTACTTGAGGAAACTTCCTGGCTGGGTGGAATGCTCACATCTGCAGGTGTTTCTGCATTTGATGGAAATCACAATCTGCCATCAGGAATTTTTGGTGAATTCCGGGATTTACTTTACCGACACTATGGCGGCTCATCGAAAGTGAATACCGGTTGGGTAAGCAATACCTTATTTGAACCAGGTGTTGGTGCCAAAATTTTCAAAGAGTTGATCTTTTCAGAACCTAAAATCAATGTTCATTTTAATTCTGAATGGAGAGATATTTCATTTAATGACAATCACTGGTCCATAACATTTACTGAAAACAAAAAAGTACGAACGATTCAGGCTTCTATTTTGATTGATGCAACTGAACTTGGCGATGTTGCGTCCTTCCTCAAATATCCTTCTTATATAGGTATGGATGACCGGACTCGCTTTGGAGAAGAAAATGCTCCGGATTTTGCCAACAGCATAATACAGGATCTGACTTTTGTAGCGATACTTAAGGACTTTGGTCCGGGTGCAGATAAAACGATTCCGAAACCCAAGGACTACGATTCCGGTATTTATAAATGTGCATGCAGTCATTCCGATCCGATTACCGATGATAAGCCACTTATTGATTGTGAGAAAATGCTTTCCTATGGCAGGTTACCTGGCAATAAGTATATGATAAACTGGCCCAATTGCGGAAATGATTATTATCTGAACGTAATTGAATTGTCAAAAAAGGATCGTTCTGCTGCCCTCGAAAAAGCAAAACTTCACACTCTGGGTTTTATTTATTTTATTCAAACAGAGCTTGGTTATAAGCACTTAGGATTAACAGATGACGATTTTCCGACGGCTGATCATTTGCCAATGTTGCCTTATCATCGGGAATCCAGAAGGTTGCAAACAGAGGTTTCGCTCTCCTTACCTTATGTTGAGGATCCCTATAGTCAGAAAAGTCCATTATATCGTACCGGAATTGCTGTTGGCGATTACCCAATTGATCATCACCATAAAAAGAATCCAACTGCACCTTCTATTGATTTTATTAAAATCAGAGTTCCGTCTTACAATATTCCTTTAGGTGTTTTAGTGCCCAAAGGTTCCACAAATTTTATTATTGCTGAAAAAAGTATAGGCGTTTCAAATATAGTAAATGGAACTACTCGACTTCAGCCTGTTGTTTTAGGAATTGGACAGGCAGCAGGTGCCCTTGCCGCCACCTCTATTAAGGCAAATAAGTCTCTCCAGCAGATCAGTGTTCGTAGTGTTCAACAGGGACTACTTTCAAGCAAGGCTTATTTGATGCCATTTATGGATGTTGATAAAAACGCACCCTACTTTGAAGCCGTCCAACGTATAGGGGCTACGGGGATTTTAAAGGGTAAAGGAGTCCCATATAAATGGGCTAATCAAACATGGTTTTATCCTGACGCTGGAATTTCTGAATTTGAGTTGGTAGAAGGTTTAAGAAGCTACTTCCCGGCTGTTGATGAATATTGGTCCGCTTCAGGTCAGCCTCTGACTTTTAATTTTTTTAAAAATGTTACAAAATTAATTAATCCACAGGTTGACACCGGTGCTATCGAAACCAGGTATGAAAGTATTTCTGGAAATGACTCGAAATATATGAATCGGTGGCAGGTGGCGGTGCTTTTGGATGAATTCCTGAAACCATTTGAATTGAATATTAATTGGAATGGATTTTTAACTCAATCAGGTTTGAATTAGGTTGAAAAGGCAAGAAATTTGTTCCTCCACGGAAACGTTAAATTGATATCATAAGCCCTGACAACCAGAAATTTTCCTTTTAAAGTTTGAATCTTATTCTGCCGGAGGCAGCAGAATTAATTGTGTAATATTTTCAGGGCATTTTGTTTGAATTCTGTTTAATAACTTTAGGATTCCGTTATAACCGGTCACTCATGCTGCGGCTGCTACTTCTTTTTTTATTTCTCTTTTCAGGCTTATCCGGCTTTTCGCAGGTTGAAGTAATTACTCCTGATGCCCGGAAGGTTCTGTTATACGAAAATAGAACCTGGAAATATGCTGAGGAAAAAATTTCTCCGGTTACTCTGAGCAATCCGGAACTTCCGGCTTTCAAATCCGGTGACCAGGTCATTCATCACAGTGGTTACTCATTGCTTTACAATGAGACTTATGAACAGGCCTCGTGGGTGGCCTATGAATTAACACGGGGTGAAACAGGTAAATTGTATGAGCGCACAGACCGGTTCATTCCTGATCCTAAGGTGAGGACCGGTTCGGCGACCGATTCGGATTATATCGGTTCAGGCTATGATCGCGGCCACCTGGCGCCTGCGGCTGATATGGGGTGGTCTTCTGCGGCGATGTCCGAAAGTTTTTACTTCAGCAATATGAGTCCGCAGAGCCCCTCTTTTAACCGGGGTATCTGGAAGCGACTTGAAGAGCTGGTCAGGACCTGGGCAGTGGAATATGAGTCGATATATATTGCTACCGGTCCGGTACTTCGCCCGGGATTAAAATCTATAGGTGCTAACCATGTGGCGGTGCCGGAGTATTATTATAAAGTCATCCTTGATTACAAGGCTCCCGGAATTAGAGGCATAGGATTTATTATTCCCAATGCAGGATCTGATCTTTCGCTGAAGCGTTTTGCGGTAAGCATTGACAGTGTGGAGCGTTTTACCGGAATTGATTTCTTCCCATCACTTCCTGATGATCAGGAGTCATTGATTGAAAAGGATCTTTGTACGGAGTGCTGGATATGGAAAAGTTTTTCTGGAGGTTCAGGGGGCGGCGGAGAAAGTAGTTCAGGCACAGTTCAATGCAGTGGTGTAACCAAAGCCGGTACAAGGTGTAATAACAAGACTTCAAATCAGAGTGGTTATTGTTACCTCCATGAAAACTCAGCCGGCCATAATACGTCAATAGGAACACAATCTACGGACCCTGCCGAAGAGCGCAGGTCCGTTTCTGTTCAGTGTTTAGGCACCACGCAGGCTGGTAACCGTTGCAAGCGGATGACTTACAGTGGTAATGGATATTGTTTTCAGCATGGCGGTAGGTAAGTAAGGGTAGATGTTATGTTTTGTTCATTACAACTGAAGTATATAACTAAATCAATCGTCGTAGCATTTTTGTAGTATGTTAATCACGAACCGGAACTAATCAGGTGATTATATTTCTCATAAATGCTGTGGAGAATTATTATAATTATTAAATGATGGTTCATTTCATTGATTTTTATTCATAGATGGAAATAGCTTTTGATCCTTTCTTTGTATCTTAATGAGATTTTTTTCTGGCTTCGCTCAGGTTTTGGTGAGTTATAATTCTTTTAAATTAAATTTTTCCGGTAATGGTTCAATTCAGGAGTAGTCCACGGCAATTGACATTTGGTGTTGAGGTAGAATTACAGGTTCTGGATAATAAGACATTAGATCTTGTTCCCCGGGCTGCTGAAATTCTGAATAAGACTTCTATCAGCAATTTATCAAAGGAATTATTTCAGAGCACCATTGAGTTAATCACTCCGGTTTATGAAGAGATGGGAAAGGCTGAGGAATTTTTTGAAAAAAAATTTGCCATCCTTCAGGAGGAAGGGAATTCTCTGGATCTTGTCTTTTCAGCTACCGGAACTCACCCTTTTGCCAATTACACAGACAGACTTATAACGCCTTCACGGAGGTATTACTCTATTGTATCTCAGAACCGATGGCTTATCCGAAGAATGGCTGTTTACGGGATGCATGTACACCTGGGGATGCGTTCAGGAGAGGAATGCATCAGATTTCATAATTTTTTCATGCGTTTCATTCCTCATTTAATTGCGTTATCAGCCAGTTCTCCTTTCTGGCATGGCCTGGACACTGAACTCTTTGCATGCAGACCTACCATGTATGAAGCTCTGCCTACGGCAGGAATTCCGTACCAGTTTGATTCCTGGGAAGAGTACCAAAGAATGATCGATAATTTGATTCGGATTGGTTCCATCAGGAGTCTTAAAGATATTTGGTGGGACATACGTCCAAGTCCTGACCTTGGAACTCTGGAAATTCGAATCTGTGATGCTCCTGCTTCGAGGATGGAGTTATTGGCCATTGTTGCTTTCATACAGGTCCTTGGTTTTTGGTTTGCCGATCGGCAGGAAGATCAGAGTACCTATGCCCCGCTCCCGTTATGGGTGTTGCGTGAAAACAAATGGCGCTCTATCAGGGATGGAATGAACGCTTCAATTATTCTTCCCGGTAATCATGATATTCGACTGCTCAATGAGGACATTAAGTACTGGGCAGAATTACTTTATCCCTATTACCAAAAACTGAATTATTTGAAGTATTACCAAAACCTCATTTCAATTCTTGATAATGGGAACAGCAGCATGCGACAGCGAAAAAAATTTCATGAAACGCTTTCCCTGGAATCGGTTGTGAAGATGAATACTCTTGAATTCTCTCAAGGCAAACCGCTGCTTTGAGATTAACACGGGCACGCTAAACCTCACCTTAGCAAAAATCCGACGGCCTGGTTGTTATGCAGTCAAATATGATTTCCTCATGCAGGCACAAACGTGGGTACTTATTACCGATAAAACCGATTTTGTTTTAATTGCCTGGAGTAACAGATATAAATTTCCTCTACTATTTTTTTCCTATACACTCTTTATAAAAGTTAATTAAGGTTAACTTTCATAAAGTTCAGCAGAGGATAAATATTTAAATATTCCAAAATGGCCGAAATAAGAACGAAGAATCGTTATTGTGAGGTTGGATGGTTTGATGATTTATGTGGTGGTGATACTGCTTTTCTGGGATGGGCTGATGATGAACGAAGGAGCACATTTGACCATTGCTCGGATATTATTAAGGTCGCCGACCGGCTTGGTTACGACAATATTTTACTGCCCAACTCTTTTATGAATGGTCAGGAGACCATTCCTTTCGCCGCCGCTGCCGCCCTGCAGACAAGCAGAATAAACTTACTCACCGCGGTTCGTACAGGTGAGATTCATCCACCAATGCTCGCCCGTCATATTGCCACGCTTGACCATATGCTGAAGGGACGACTGACGGTCAACATAATTAATTCAGATCTTCCGGGATTAACTGAATCGCCGGATCTGAGATATAAGCGATGCGAGGAAGTAATTCAAATACTCAGACAGTCGTGGACTGAAAATCGTATTGAACACAATGGCAAGGTTTATTCAAACCTGAGTATGGACACAGGTCCTGTAAAACCCTTTCAGAAGAACGGCGGACCTTTACTTTATTTTGGTGGTATTTCACCGGGATCCAAAGAGGTTGCGGCAAAGCAATGTGATGTTTTCCTGATGTGGCCGGAGCCTGAAGCGGCCATTCACTCAACAATAGGAGAGATGAGTGTGCTGGCAGGCCGATACGGAAGAAAAATTGATTTTGGTCTGCGGATTCATGTAATCGTGAGAGAAACGGAGCAGGAAGCAAGACAGTACGCTAAGCATATTATGAGCCGGTTTGATCCGAGTGGATTTAATTTAAAACACAAGGCTCAGGATAGTCAATCTGCAGGTGTATTACGACAAGACTATGTCAGGGATACGATGGGGGATTCGGATGATTTTGTAGAGCCGCAACTATGGATGGGAATAGGCCGAGCCCGCAGCGGTTGTGGTGGTGCCATAGTCGGAAATCCGGTTCAGGTTCTTGCAAAGCTTAACCGTTACATGGATCTTGGAATCCGTGCTTTTATACTTTCCGGATACCCCCTTATTGAGGAGGCTGAATATTTTGCCCGTCTTGTGTTGCCTCATTTGCCGCAGGCAAAGCTCAATGTGCTTCAGGGGCGCTTGATTTGATAATTTATTTTTAACCGGTGACCGTACTATTGCCATGATCGGGAAAATTTCAGGAGCGGACGCTTTCGTTTTTGCGGCATGCATTTTATTACTTATTACCACCGGCGTCTTTTCTATTCGCAAAAACCGCTCAGCTTCCGGATATTTTATGGCCGAACGCAATTTACCCTGGTGGTCTGTTGCAGGTTCCATTTTCGCAACCAATGTAAGTCTGTCGCAGATTATCGGAATGCTGGGTATCGGATACTCGATTGGTTTTGCACAGAGCCATTATGAATTGCTGGCAGTTCCTGCGATTCTACTTCTGGCAAACTTTTTTGTTCCTGTTTACAGAAAAAAACAGGTTTTTACATTGTCTGAATTTTTAGGTGAGCGATATAATGAGACTGCGCGGTGGTTGTATACCCTCATCATCATTGCCGTAATCATTATTCTTCTTGTCGGAGGATTATACATCGGCTCACGGCAGCTTGGATTGTTATTGAGCGACACTTACTTTCAACCTTCGTACATACAGGGTATCCTCATTATTGCAGTATTGTCTTGCCTGATGATTTTTTCAGGAGGTATGCATGCTGTGGTCGTTGCGGAAAATATTATTACTGTTTTGATGGTCATTGCCGTGGTCACCGTTGGTGTGTGCACACTTTATCAGCCCGAGATAGGCGGCTTCACAGGACTAATGAAACTTGACGGATCCGAAGAGGGTATGAACAAAATGCATTTGTACCTTCCTTCAAATCACCCTGATCTTCCGTGGACAGGAGTTTTCAGCGGATTGCTGATTCTTCATGGTTTTTTCTGGACCACCAATCAGTTTGAAGTGCAACGTGTGCTGGCAGCAAAGAGTGATCGTGATGCAAGAATAGGTGCAATTGTTGCAGGATTTCTGAAACTGACCATTCCATTTTTTTCTATTTCAGCCGGTGTTGCTGCTGCTTATTTGTTCAGGTTAAAATTCGGGTTGGAAGAAGTTGTTAAGCCTGATGATGCTTTTGTTTTTTTATTGGATCAGGTTGTGCCCAAAGGTTATGGACTGATTGGTCTGATCCTTGCCGGATTTATAGGTGCTATTTTTTCGAGCATTTACTCCATGCTCAACTCATTGTCCACGGTGGTGGCAATGGATCTTTATAAGCGGTATATAAACAGGGAAGCAGCTGATTATTTACTCGTCAGAACTGGGCGAATGGCTGTGATTGTGGCTTGCCTGGCCGGTGCCTTTCTGGCGTGGTGGAGTTTTGATCCGTCATCGGGAGGTAATTTTTTCCTCACGCTTTCCAGAAACACATCATATCTGAAGCCGGGAATTGTTTCCGCCTTTTTCCTTGGGGTGTTTGGCAGCAGAATCCATCCGGGTTCTGCGGCTGTGGCTATCCTGATGGCGCCACTGCTGAGTTTTGGTTTGGAATGGGTCTATGAAGTCCGGCTGTCATCCATTCCTTTTTTCAGTGAAAATTTCGGTTTGCAACTGAATTTTCTGCACAGGGTATTTATTGTGTTTCTTTTGTGTACGGCAATTCAGTTGGTGATGAGCAAAAATTATAAGTTAAAAGATGACAGTATTTACCTTTCTGATCCACTGATTAAATTCAATTTCAGGTTGGTGCTGATTTTTGGACTGATGAATATTTTCTTTGTGGCAATGATCATGCAGTCAGGAATATCCTCTGAATGGATTGCACTGCCTGCTGCGGTATTTACTTTGCTGATATACAATGGTGGATTTGATTTCACCGATAGAGTAAGAGTTCTTGGCGGGTTGCTCTCAGCGTTAACGGTCTGGTCGTTATACCGTTTTGTTTGATGATTAATTTAATTGAGTTCCTGGAAGGTCCATCACTGAACTCAAAGAATTTGTGAAAGATGTTTTTTATAAGTAACATCTGTATCTTTATTGATGCGCTTGAATAATCGAATCAGGTTTTCACCGGTATTTCATTTACCGGTTGTATTTTCTTTTTTTATTTCCTCAATTCTCTTTGCACAGGACTACCGGCCTGCACTTGAATCGGGTTCTTTTGATCCGGCCACAGTGGCCTGGTATCGGAAACCTGCTGCAAAATGGGAGGAGGCTATGCCGGTTGGTAATGGTCGTATTGGTGCAATGATTTATGGTCGTACCGATGAGGAGATCATTCAGCTTAATGAGGAAACTTACTGGTCGGGTGGCCCATATTCTACTGTTGTCCGTGGGGGTCACGAAAAGCTTCCTGAAATTCAGCGACTCGTTTTTAACGGGGAGATGCTCAAAGCACACAATTTATTTGGTCGTCATCTGATGGGTTATCCGGTCGAGCAAATGAAATATCAATCGCTGGCAAATCTGCATCTGACTTTTCCCGGTAGTGCTCAGGCTACGGATTATGCCCGTTGGCTTGATTTGCGTACGGGTATTGCCGGAGTGTCCTATCAGGTTGGCAGCGTGCGCTACTTGCGGGAAGTCTTTGCCTCGCAGCCTGATCAGGTGATTGCCATACGAATTACAGCCGACAGACCGGGATCGATTTCCTTTACCGCGAATTTGCGGGGCGTTCGGAATCAGACGCATTCGAATTATGGCACAGATTATTTTCAGATGAATGGCCGGGATCAAAATGGACTGGTGCTCACCGGGAAGTCAACGGATTATCTTGGTGTCGAGGGTAAGCTCCGTTATGAGGCACGACTCGAGGTTCGGAACTCCGGAGGATCGGTTAAGGTTGAGGATTACCTGCTCCATGTCCAGAATGCAGATGAGGTAATCTTATATTTCGCTGCAGCAACCAACTTTATAAATTATCAGGATGTAAGTGGTAATCCTCAAGCTCGGAACGAAAAAACTCTGAAAGCAATTGAGGGAAAGACCTTCGGTTCTATCCGCGATCTGCATTTAAAAGATATTGAACAACTGATGGGGCGGGTTAAGTTAAAACTTCCTGCGACAGGTCTTACATTCAAGCCAACGGATGAGCGAATGTCAAAAAATGAAGGAGGTCCTGATCCCTCATTGGCCTCATTATGCTATCAGTTTGGTCGGTATTTGATGGTGAGTTCTTCCCGACCCGGAACGCAACCGGCCAACCTGCAAGGCATCTGGAACAATGATCAGAATCCTGCATGGGATTCCAAATACACAACCAATATCAACACTGAGATGAATTACTGGTTGGCAGAACCCGCAAACCTTTCAGAATGTATTGAGCCATTGGTAACGATGATCAGGGAGCTTACCGATCAGGGAGCGCAGGTGGCACGCGAACATTATGGTGCAAAAGGGTGGGTCTTTCACCAGAATACAGATTTATGGCGCGTAGCCGCGCCCATGGACGGCCCAACCTGGGGAACATTTACAACAGGTGGCGCATGGCTGGTCAATACCGCATGGTCACATTATCAATACCGACCGGATCGGGCCTTTGCCGAATCGTTCTATCCGGTGATGAAAGGAAGTGTAATGTTCTTTTTGGATTTTCTTCATCCTCACCCCAATGGAAAGTGGCTGGTTACCAATCCATCCACATCTCCGGAAAACTTTCCTGCCAGTCCGGGTAACAAACGATATTTTGATGAGGTTACAGGAAGTTATATCCCGGGCACAACCATATGTGCCGGTTCATCCATTGACATGCAAATCCTGCGAGACCTGTTTGCGAATTTTACAGAGGCTGCAGAAGTGTTGGGACAGGATGCGGATATGGTGGCAAGAGTGCGTGAGATCCGCGAGATGCTGGTCCCGGCACAAGTAGGTGCCGATGGCACGCTTCAGGAGTGGGCTGAGGATTGGGGACAGCTGGAAAAGAATCACCGACATTTCTCCCATTTATATGGCTTGTATCCCGGAGATAACTTTTCAGTCAATCGCACACCTGAACTGATGCCTGCGCTCAGGGCTGTTCTGGAGCAGCGCGGTGATGGAGGAACGGGTTGGTCCCGATCATGGAAGATGGCGCTATGGGCAAGGCTTAAAGATGGTGAGCGTGCTGCAGATATTTTTGATGGTTATCTTCTGGAGCAATGTTATCCATCCCTTTTCTCTAAATGTTTTACGCCTTTACAGGTAGACGGATCAATGGGTTTGACAGCGGCTGTTTCTGAAATGCTGGTACAGTCACATGACGGGGCTGTAGAATTATTACCTGCACTTCCGAAATCCTGGAACTCGGGACATTTCGAGGGTGTTCGTGTGCGTGGTGGATTTCAGTTATCCTTAAAATGGAATGCCGGTAAGGTCATTGAATTGAAAGTTATTGCCGATCAGGCAGGGGAATTTCGGTTGAGGACTGGTGGCAATGAATTGTTTTTGAATAACCGTAAGATCAAATCAGATGGAACGCGGACAGCGGTTATCAAAATGAAAAAAGGAGAGGAGCAAATAATTTTATTCAGGTAGTCTCTAACCCAAATTTAATCTTGATTCTAGACTTTAAATCTCCAGGAAATTCCAATTGCTCCGTAGAATTGTTTTTTCTGTTGCAGATTTAAACCGGCCGAAAAATCAACCTTTAGGTCATCATTAAGATATCGGGCAATTCCTGCATCAGCCCAGACCTGCGTATTACCCTGTGCTACCCGACCAAATATCTCTGCATAGAAAAAATCTCTTGAGTTAAGATTCCAACCTGGAGTTAAACGGTAAATCCATTCAGTTGTGCCATCCGAATGAAACTCCGGACCGAAGTTGTATCCAATCCCAAAGGACTCTGTAATGTCGTTCTGAAATGTCAGCACCAGCTCACCTACAGAATGATGTGTGCGGTTGTTATCACTATTATCTCTCTTGTCATCATTGAAATGATAATGACCAATTACTGTAGCCCTGGGTATCCATTTTTTGCCGGGAAACAAGAATACCTTCAACCCGGCAGCATCTGGTCGATAGCTGCTGCCTCCATTTGTTAATTCAAGGATGGAGACGTAGCGCAACTCCAGTCGATTCGCTATGCCATATTTAATTAATGATGTAGGCACATCCCACTCTTGTGTACTTCCATAATTATTAAAGTTGAATCCAAATTCACCCTGGAGATATCCTGCCTTTACCACATTTGCGCATTCTGCCTGGTCCGGTCGATCGGTTTCCATTCGTCCTGTTGACTGACCACATAGTTCGACCAGAGACAGGTAAAATAATAAAGGCAAGAGTCTGACACTTCTCATTCAAAGCAGGTTTAGTTGATCACCGATTCCCAATGTTTTCGCTGGAACACGTACTGCAGCCATAACGGCAAGATAAATATACGAGGCTTGCAAATCAGAATGGCTCAGTTTGATCCGAAGTCGTTGGCTAAGATTGGCCCGGAATAACCATTTCCATCCACTTTTTTAATACAACAATCCAATAAAATATTAAAGGCAAGCGTCCGGCACTTCTTAATAAAAGTGGGTTTAACGGATCACTTACTCCCCAATGTTTTCCTTGGTACACGCTCCGCAGCCATAGCAGCATGATAAATATACGAGGCCATGATGGTTGCATTCTTCATGAGATCTTCAGGCTGGATTCCCTCAAGAAAGTCAAGGTTGGTATGACCTGCTGTACCCGGTGTGCGATCCTGAAGAAACTGAAATCCGGGAAGCCCAACATCGTCGAATGGTACATGGTCTGTGCTACCGAGACTTTGGTTTGAAACCATAGTCATGCCAAGATCTTTAAAGGGTTGCATCCATGCAGTGAGCATTGCTCGTGCAGATTCATTTCCCTGCAGATAGATACCACGGTATTGCCCGGCTCCATAATCCTGATTGAAATAAGCAGACAGCAATTCATACTCAGGCCTGACCCCGAGTGCGGGATCGCGCGGATCTCCAAAATGTTTTTTGACATAGGCACGTGAACCCCACAGCCCTTGTTCCTCACCGGACCAAAGTGCAATGCGGATGGTGCGGCGCGGTTTCACTCCAAGTGTTTTCAGAATTCTAATCGCCTCCAGGGCAACAGCGACGCCTGAGGAATTATCACTTGCATTCGGACTTCCGTGCCAGGTGTCAAAGTGTGCGCCGACCATGACTACGCCGGCTTTGGGATCAGTTCCGGGGATTTCTCCCAGAAGGTTCACCGCCTGTTCAACCCGTTCTCCGATCCGGTTGCGGATTTCAACTTCAATTTTGACAGGAATCCCGCGTTTGAGGACCCTGTACATCCTGTTGTAATGTTCAGGAGTCACTGCCAGTATGGGAGGAGCTTTGCGCGTTCCTTCTGCGCTCCATCCATCCTCCTTCGATCCCGGTCGTGAATAGGCGGGAACAATTCCTAATCTATTTCCATCGGTCTGCAGGACAACAGCTACATTTTCATTTTTCAAAAATGTCATGCGCTCCAATGGTGTAATGAGGTTTGGATTTGGGATTGAACGATTTTTATTGCGTGCAGGGGTGATGGTGATTTTTTCCAATGCTTCAAGATCGCTTTCATTGTACCGTTGAACACCATTGGTCAGTGATTGCAAATCAATGGAGGCGGGACCTGATATCAGTACAGCTTTCCCTGCAAGCTTACCCCGATAAGTCTCAAGGTCTTCGCGGGTCTGAAGGTCGGCGACAACAGCCTCTGCTGTTACTTTACCTTCTGTACCTGCGGTATGTGCAACGGGATACGCATTGAGCGGCATGTAATCCGGTTCGATCATGTGAGCGGAGATGTACTCATTGTCCCATGTGACGCCATAATCCATGTATGGTTCGGCGATTACCCCGGTGAGACCCATTTTCTTCATTTCTTCCAGTGCCCAACCCTGAGCTCGTTGCATATCTCGTGACAAAGTCAGTCTGGCACCGAGCACATCGACGATGTATGACTCAAATTCCATGACTTTAGATCGCTGCAGACCCTCTTCGCGGATTTTGGCTACCATAACCCCGTCAACCTGCGGGGACTGTGCGTAAGTAAAAAAGGATAACAGTAAGGCACTGAAGGTGATGAGGCGGGCAAGGTAGGGCATAGGATATGTTTTTGAGTCCGGTTGTTTTTGTGGAGGTTACTTATTGATGCAGAAAGTAATCAATTGACTACAGGCTAAAAAATTCAGGTTTTTGAATGATGAGGTACAAAGTGGGCACATTTTATACAGTTTTTAAAATTAAGGATTAAGAATATTTTGTAACTTTCTTCTTCGCCAATTTTTCG
>JBMTCO010000050.1:0-17939 GCA_049430945.1 Cyclobacteriaceae bacterium | reverse complement strand
TTGTTGAAGTGGGGGTAGGTAAAAACTGGCTGGAAGCACACTGATTTTTGGCTGTGAAAATCGCTGTCGTACTTAATGGAACGGAATCAAAAAAATCAAGGTGGTATAAACAATATCATCAGGTAATCAGCTCCATTCATGAGCTCCATATTTTTGAAACGCAGGCCTCAGGAGATGGCGTTGACCGTACATTAAAAGCCATTGAAATCAAACCTGATGCAATTCTGGCTGCCGGAGGAGACGGTACACTGAATCAGGTAATCAACGGCGTGCTGAAATCCGGAGAAAAAATTCCGGTTGGAATTGCCCCGCTGGGCACAGGGAATGATTTTGCAGCACTCTGCGGAATAAAAAATGCTCAGGATCTTCTTATAAAACTTTCTTTGGAACCAAAGGGCACTGATCTTGGATTAATCACCGGCAGTACAACGAAAGGTGAAGAAGTAAAACGATGGTTTATAAATGTCTCCAGCATCGGACTTGGGCCTGATGTAGCGGGATACATTGAAAAGTCAAGCCGTTTCTGGGGCTCACATCTTACCTATATTTTAAATTCTATCAGGGCTTTTTTAAATCAGGTGCCTTTTGAAGTCACCGCGACATCAGAAAGCGGGATGTGGCAAGGAAAAATCAGGGCCCTTGCTGTCGCCAATGGGATGAGGTTTGGCAGCGGACTGTACATTGCACCCGGTACAAAAGTCGATGACGGATTGTTCTCAACCTTTATAGCCGGAGATGTTCCACTCCATGAGTTTTTATATTTCCTGATGAAAATAAAACTCGGGAATAAGATAGAGCATCCGAAAGCATGGTATGGCACCTGCAAAGAAATCCTGCTAGAGGGTCCAAGTAGTACCAGACTTGAGGCTGATGGTGAGCTTATTTGTCTATTACCGGCTAAGCTGAAAGTCTGCTCCAAAGAGGTTAAGTTTTATAGGTAGTTTTGAATACACTCTTTAAAAAATGCAGCAGATCAATCTTTTTTTGATTTCAATATGCTTGTTGTTCAGTCCAATAAAAATATTCAGTCAGGAAAGACTTACAGAAGCTAAGTTGATCGGGTTATGGAAGATGGAAATTGATATAGAAAAGAATTCAAGTCAAAAATCAGTTGCGGAAAAAAATATCATTGAAGATGCGCTTACTGAGGGCTTAATTGGTTTTACAAAAGTAATTGCAGGAAACCTGGATCTCAGATTTAACTTTAAACCCGGAGGTAAACTGGAAGTAACGACCAGGTATGGCTCTGAAAAGGCAGAATCAAGCATTGGCACCTGGGTAATAGATAAATCAGGTCATCTCAAAATAAATGGAGACAGTAAAGATTTGAATGATCAGAAAGATGATGATTGCTGGGTTCTGAGAAAAGGAGTTTTATTTCAACAAAAAGATGCAGGGGCAATTCTGCTGGGCGGCAGGATGACAATGATAAAATAATAAACAGCCTGTAACAGGCTTATGCCGAATTCCTGGCTGCATTCACAATTCCAAACATGGTCCGAATGACAAGTTTACGGAAAGGTTCGGCGGCAGGCTCTTCACGCCGACTTCGCACACGCATAAGTGCGTACTGCTGAATCGCAATCAGCGGTAATACAATCTGCTCACGCATGCGGATGGACTGGCGACCTGCCGGACTTCCCGCCATCAGATGGCTCATTCCTGAAACCCTGAGCACCATTTTCCCGGTTTCTTCAAATTCATTGAACATCTTGCTCCATATTCTTCCAAATCTGAAATCATTTTTCAGATGACTTGTTGCCGGATAATGCGTTTTGGTAAGAGACATCATGCTGTTACCCAGAAGTGTCCTGAAAAAAAGTGATTGTTTATATAACTCCTGAAGTTGAATGATGCTATTACTGTCAGAAATTTTCTTCAACGCACTGCCAACACCGTAAAACCCTGGGATATTTTGTTTCATCTGAGCCCAGCTTCCGACAAAAGGTATTGCCCGTAAATCTTCAAGGCGCAGCTTTGCCTCCTTTGAACGTTTAACCGGACGGGATCCGATATTGGTCTCACCAAAAAAAGGCAGAGGCGTAACCTCTTCCAGATATGGTACAAAATCAGAATCAAGTTTCAGATCCAGATAGCTCTCATAACCTGCAGCCGCAAGGTCCTCCATCAACTGCTTTTGATCTGAAGTGAATGGTTGCCTGGAGCCAAAGACAGCCTGCTCAATACCGGCAGACAATAATTGTTCAAGATTATAGGTGCAGGAATTGTTTCTTCCGAAGTTGGAGCTGATAGTCTGGCCCTGGATGGTAATTTCTATTTCACGTGACTCAATAGTGGGACCGAGTGAGGCATAAAAATCATGGGTGTTCCCACCACCGCGGGCGGGAGGCCCTCCCCTGCCATCAAAGAACACCGCAGTTATGCCATGGTTTCTGCACACCCTGGTTAATTCCTCTTTTGCCCTGAAGATAGACCAGTTGGCTCTTAAATAGCCGCCGTCCTTTGTTCCATCAGAAAACCCAAGCATGATGACCTGACGATTTCCGCGTGATGTAACATGTAATCTGTATGCGCTTATGCTGAATAATGCATCCATGACCTGATGTGCATTTCCAAGGTCTTCAATACTTTCAAAAAGCGGGATAATATCCAGCTGAAGATTATTTTTTAAATCTCCTGAAGCTACCGATGAAAACTTCCGTGAAAGACCAAAAACACTGATCACATCAGCAGCTGATCCGCAATTGGAAATGATGTACCTGTTGCAAGCCTGCTCTCCTGACATTTCCTGAATCTGACGGATAACACGGAATGCAGCGATGTCTTCAGAAATTTTTGCATCCGCCGGGGCATCCGGAATTTCTGCAGACAGAATGAATGAAATTTTTTCATCATCATTCATTCTTTCAAATTCTCCACCCGTCAGTGAACGCCAGACAGCTGCATGCTTGTCTGCATGTTGTCTGATTTCAATGCCTGCAAAATGAAATCCGAAAATATGTACTTTAAGAATAAGACGCGCAGTGAGTTCAGCGAAGAGGTCACCATGATCCCGGTGAAGCAATGCTCTTGCTTGTTTCAGGTCCTCAAGCAATTCGTCCGGTCCGGAGTAACCTTCCGGTCGATTTTGGATGTTGGCAATAAGCCTGATTTCAATATTCTGAATGATCTCATCAACGCCAGGGAAAGTCAGTCTGCGTTTGAGTATTTTAATTTCATTAAAGTAACTGCGGATAATCCTGTCTCTCAAATGAGTGGCTACTTTAAGCGTTGTATCTGCCGTAACAAACGGATTGCCATCGCGATCACCGCCGGGCCAGAAACCTACTGAAAACAACCTCTGATTTTTCCAGTCTTCCATGTCTACTGAAAGTCCGCTGCATATTTTTTCAATGATTTCTGAAATAGAATGATAAAATACATTTTCAAGATACCAGCTCAGGCTTTCAGCCTCTTCAAACGGCGTAGGCTTGGCTTTTTTAAAAAATCTTGTTTTTCCCAACTGATGCAGCAACAGGTTGATTTCATATAAGTCATTATTACGGATGGCCTGTTCGAGATCTGTAAGAATGGATAAAACGGTCCCCGGATAAAACTGAGTAGGATGCGCAGTAAGTACAATCCTTACTGAAAACTGCTCAAGGCTTTCGCGCAGTTTTTGTTCCCTGCCTTCAGCCTGTGCACGAAGCAGCAATGCATTGACAGTTCCGGTACCCTTCAGATCGTTAACTTCCTGAAAGGCGGCATCCTCAACCGAATCAAACAGGACCACCTGCCGCTCAACGTAACGTACAAAATCAAACATCAGGGAAATTTTCTCCTCCTCTGTAAGGCCGGAAGCAAAATCACGGAAAAAGTCATCAATGATCCTGTCAGGACTTTTATCCGCTTTAAATCCTTCCTCACAACGTTGAAGCAGCAAAGGCAACAGCGTGCCGGTGCGGGTAATTCCCTGAAAGGGCAGTTTCAGAAACAGACTGTTATAGATATGGTATCGGTTACCTACTGCTTCTTCAAAAATCTGATGATGATTTCCCGGATGCGAATTGATTTGAAGCATGATTTCAGGTTAAAGCTTACTTTTGATTTATGAAAGACAAAGTGGTCATCATTACAGGGGCGACCTCAGGCATAGGCAGGGCCCTTGCATTTGCCTTTGGTGAACAAGGATCAAAAATATTTATTACCGGGAGAAACCAGGATGCTTTAGACCAAACTGTTTCAGAATTAGAGAAAAAACAAATCATCGTTAGGGGCTGCCTGGCTGATGCCGGAATTCAGTCTGACAATCAGCGCATGGTGGAGGAGGCTGTTAATGCTTTTGGAAGGATTGATGTTCTGATCTGTAATGCAGGTATCAGCATGCGGGCCTTATTTGAAGATCTTGGACTGGAAACATTCCGTAAGGTGATGGATATCAATTTTTACGGAGCTGTTTATGCTGTCAAATATGCCCTTCCGCTGATTCTTGAATCGAAGGGATCAATCGTTGGAATTTCTTCAATTAATGGTCGCCGTGCCACACCGGCAAGATCTGCATACTCGGCTTCCAAATATGCGATGGAAGGTTTTCTTGAATCACTTCGCACAGAAGTTATGAAGCGCGGGGTTCATGTGCTGTCCGTTTGCCCGGGCTTTACTGCATCAAACATCCGCAACAAGGCACTCAATGCTCACGGAACATCGCAGCAGGAATCGCCGAGAGATGAACAAAAAATGATGACCTCTGAAGAAGTCGCTGCAAGAACTTACAAGGCTGTTTTAGCCCGTAAGCGGGATCTGATACTTACAACACAAGGAAAAATTGCAGTATTGCTCAATAAAATTTTCCCTTCGTTAATGGATAATATGGTCTGGAAGGTGATGAAAAATGAGCCGGATTCTCCTGTAAAGTAAATCAGCCTTTTGAAGTAAACTCTTCAAGATCCTTCAGGTTCAGAATTCCTTCATAATAGGCCTTGCCGAAGATGACGGCAAAGACACCTATTTCCTGAAACGTTCTGATGTCATCAACACCACGGACGCCGCCACTTGCAAGAATCTGCAGGTCTGGAAACTGATTTCTGATTTCTCTGTAAAATTCAAAGTTGGGACCTTCCAGTACACCATCACGGGTAACATCCGTGCTTTTGACATACTTTAATCCGCGGTTATTGAAATACTCCAGGTGATCAAACAAAGTTTTTTCAGATTTTTTCTGCCAGCCTCTGAAAGCAATTTTTTTTGTGACAGGGTCTGATACATCTGCACTGAGTGTGATCTTTTCTCTGCCATAAGATACAACCCAACTGCTGAATAATTCAGGATCTGTAACCGCAATACTTGCTGCGGTTATATAGTCAGCGCCGCATTCAAACGCTTTACTGATGTCCCCATCGGTTGAAATACCCCCTGTAAAATCGACTTTAAGATCTGTGTAGCCTGCAATTCCCTCCAGAATATGATAATTTTTAGGTGTCCCTGCCTCGGCGCCATCCAGATCAACCAAATGAACCACCCTGATACCATGATCTTCAAATCTTCTTGCAAGATCAATCGGATTCTCTTCGTAGGCCTTTTCGCTGGCAGGATCGCCTTTGCGCATCTTGACCACCTTGCCTTTCCGGATTGCTATGGATGGAATGACCTGAATCATAATTATCGGAATATCAAAAATAAGGACTGAAGTAACAATATGGTACAAAGTTTGCGCCTTAAACAAAAATTTTTTGCCTGTCGTTTGTAGATTGTCTTGCTCAAACCATTCCTATGAAACGTAAAATGCTTTTATTTTTCATTTCTGCCCTTATCTGCAGGATAGCGACAGCCCAGAATGTGATCAAAAAACCCGGCAGTCCGCTGAATCATCCTGCACTGAACTACCGGAGTCCTTACATGAGTGCAGATGGGCTTAGCCTGCTGTTTCAGTCTGACAACACGGAGAACAAGGTCCCAGCCTTGTTTTTCACAACAAAAACAGGAGCAGACTGGAAAGAGCCTGTTCAGTTACCTAAAACAATTAATGGCGCACTGACATTTTATGATGGTTCAACTTTGTCATCGGATGGAAAAGAAGTCTGGATATCTACTCAGCGCGGAGGAGGACTGGGGGGTTACGATCTCGTTTTATTCAGAGTAAAGCCGGATGGGTTTTCTGAGGGACGGAATATTGGAATGCCCATTAACAGCAAGGAACATGAAGCAAGTATTGTATTTACTCCTGATGGCAGTATGCTGTACTTCATGCGATGCGGTATTATGAGCCCTGAACGGGCGGATGGTTGCAGGATTCTTTCTTCAAAAAAGAAACCAAATGGCACCTGGGATATTCCTCAGGATTTACCGGGTCATATCAATCAGGGTAATTCGATGTTTCCGAGAATTCTTGCTGATGGAGAGACACTCATTTTTTTATCTGATCGGCACGAAGATTCCCGTGGTGTGGATTATTTCATGACACGTTTGGAAAATGATTCCTGGAGCACCCCTGTTGCACTTGATTTTATAAATACTGAAAAGGATGACCGGCCAATAAGCATCACCCCATCAGGAAGGTCAGTTTTTACGGCGCTTCAGGGCACAAAAAAATATGAGCTTGCGGAAGTGATGTTTCCGGCAGAACTAAAACCAAAAACTGTTCTGCGTGTTAACGGAAGTATTGCGGGGCTTAAAGATCCGTCGGCCATGTATCTTTCTGTTTATGACAGTGCCTCCGGCAAGCAGCTGCAGTCTCTGAGGCCGGACGCCACAGGCGCATTTAACATTTTTCTCAGCTACGAAAAAAATTATGTTCTTTTTGCGGACCCTGCTGATAATCCGCTTCCTTTTTTCCGGAAGGTCTATAACCTGACTTCAGGATACGGTCAGGTTATTGAGAAATTAACCATTGACGTCTTGCCGCTACAAAGTGGGGCAACCTTTGATCTGGGTGTTGTGTCATTTCTTGAAAACACTGCGCCTTCGCCTTCATCTGTTCCTGTCTTAAACAGAGTTATCAGGATGTTGCAGGCAAATAAGCAGACGGCATTTCAGGTTCAGTGCGATAATGCTGATATCTATGATCTGTTCTTCCGGCATTTGCGAAAAAAGGGAATAAACAATGATCTGGAGTTGATGATTCCTGAAGTACCCGGAAATAAAATTATTTTGATTTCCCGGTAGTATTTAAGTGATTTTCAAGGCAACAAAAAAGGCAGGTTAATAACCTGCCTTTTCAATTATTTGTGATCTGAATTTACTGAGTAATTCCGTCCGCAAGAACAATAACCCGGTTTTGCAGTACTTCCACCACACCGCCGGTAATCACTACTTTTTCTGTCTTTTCCTTTGTACGGAATTCAATGGCACCATCTTTTAGCAGGCTGATAAGCGGAGCATGGTTATTGAGGACCTGAAAAGAACCATCTGCACCCGGGAAGGTGGCAGCGTTTACTTCTCCTTCAAAAACTTTCTTTTCCGGTGTCAGGATCTCAAGATTCATAGCGTTGTAAATTAACCCTGTGCCTCGCGGATCAGTCTTTCTCCTTTTTCAATGGCCTGTTCAATTGTTCCAACCAGGTTGAATGCTGCTTCAGGCAGATGATCCAATTCACCATCCATAATCATGTTGAAGCCTTTGATGGTGTCCTTGATATCAACAAGAGCACCTTTCAGGCCTGTGAACGCTTCAGCTACGTGGAAAGGCTGTGACAGGAATCGCTGAACTCGACGTGCACGGTGCACAGTCTGCTTGTCTTCATCACTCAATTCATCCATACCAAGGATGGCGATGATATCCTGAAGTTCCTTATAACGCTGGAGGGTCATCTTAACACGCTGTGCGCAGTTATAATGTTCATCCCCGATGATGTCTGCACGCAGAATTCTTGAAGTTGAATCCAGCGGATCCACTGCAGGATAGATACCAAGCTCGGCAATCTTACGGCTCAATACTGTAGTAGCATCAAGGTGAGAGAATGTGGTTGCAGGTGCAGGGTCAGTCAGGTCGTCCGCAGGCACATATACTGCCTGAACGGAAGTGATTGATCCATTCTTTGTTGAAGTGATTCGTTCCTGCATGGCTCCCATTTCAGTAGCCAGTGTAGGCTGGTAACCAACGGCTGAAGGCATACGGCCAAGCAGCGCTGATACCTCAGACCCTGCCTGAGTGAAACGGAAAATATTGTCAATGAAGAACAGGATGTCGCGACCTTTTCCCTGCCCGTCGCCATCGCGGAAATACTCTGCAACGGTAAGGCCGGAGAGCGCCACGCGTGCACGCGCGCCAGGGGGCTCATTCATCTGTCCGAATACGAAAGTTGCTTTGGATTCTTTCAGCTTGTTCTTATCAACCTTGCTGAGATCCCATCCGCCTTTATGCATGGAAGCCTTGAATTCATCGCCATAATCAACGATACCGGCTTCAATCATTTCACGGAGAAGGTCATTTCCTTCGCGGGTACGCTCGCCTACTCCGGCGAATACAGAAAGACCAGAATATGCCTTCGCGATATTGTTAATCAATTCCTGGATCAATACAGTTTTGCCTACACCGGCACCACCGAAAAGACCGATTTTACCACCTTTTGCGTAAGGTTCTATTAGGTCGATAACCTTGATACCGGTATAAAGTATTTCTGATGAAGTGGAGAGGTTTTCATAGCTGGGTGCAGGGCGGTGGATGGGGAGTCCATTTTTACCCTCGGGCTGGTCGATGCCGTCGATGGCTTCGCCGATTACATTAAAGAGACGTCCTTTGATATCATCTCCGATCGGCATTTTGATAGGTGCACCGGTATCAGCGGCCTTCATTCCGCGCACCAGACCTTCCGTTCCATCCATTGCAACGGTCCTTACCCTGTCCTCACCAAGGTGCTGCTGGCACTCGAGTACAACCTTTGTACCATCGGCCTTTTCCACGACAAGAGCGTCAAGGATATTGGGAAGTTTGGAGCCTGGTTCATCAAAGGCTACGTCCACAACGGGGCCGATGACCTGGGTGATTTTTCCGGAATTTGACATTGTATAGAAAATAGTGTGTTTTAAGCGATTTTTTGCCTGATTTCAGGGACTGCAAAACTATTCTATAATCGGGACAAGACAAAGGACTAAGCCAAAATAACGGCAGTCAGAAAGGGGCTTTTGAAGAGGACATTACGCGGGTGTTTGCTCAGGAGGCACTGCGGCCTTAAGTTCAATTCTGAATGTGGTTCCCTGAGCCTCCCCCGTGGACTTTACATAGATTCGGCCGTCGTGGTAAATTTCTATAATCCTGCGGGCCAGGGCCAGTCCGAGACCCCAGCCGCGTTTCTTGGTAGTGAATCCGGGGTTAAAAACCTTCTTAACAATAGCAGGCGGCATGCCTTTTCCGGTATCACTGATATCAATTAAGATTTTTTTTCCGGCGCCACGCAAAATATGGACTGAAATCCGTCCTGAGCTTCCCATGGCATCAACGGCATTTTTAAAAAGGTTTTCAAGCACCCATTCAAACAAAGGCGTGTGGATCATCGCAAACAGATTTTCATCCAGCGTGTTTATCTCAAATTTGATTTTGGAGGATAACCGCGGCTGCAGGTAGGCTGCTACATTCCGGATGGTTTCTGGTACGGGCTCAGGCTTTAGAACAGGTGCTGAGCCGATACTTGAAAACCGTTCAGTAACAACCCTCAGCTTTCTTATATCCTTATCCAGTTCATCCGGAATTCCGCGGCGTTGCAGTTCATGATCATCTCTCAGAACTTCGATCCATGCCATCAGTGAAGAAATAGGAGTCCCAAGCTGGTGTGCAGTTTCTTTAGCAAGTCCAACCCATACTCTGTTCTGTTCTGCCTCTTTGGAGTAATTGAAAGCAAGAAATGAGATCACGCCAAACAATGCTATAACAGTGAGCTGAATGTAGGGATAGGCAAGCAGCTGGGTAAGCAAAAAAGAATGTTCGTAATACACCGCGCCGTAATTTTCAATTACGCCTTCCGGTGTTCTGTAATTAACCAAGATAGGTTCGTAATCTTTCTGCATTTCCAGAATTTTATTTTCCAGAATCCGGTTAACGCGGGTCTGACTAATCCCTTCAGGCAAGTCAATATTCCGGTAATTCCATTGTCCCTCGGCATTTTTCCATACGGTTGGTATGGAATTGTTTTTGGCAATAATCTCTTCGCTTACAAACAATAATGCGTCATCGTTTTCCGACAATGTATACTCAATGGCCTTTGCAAACAGCCGGACCTGTGCACGCTCACGCTCTTTAAGTTGCTCGACAAGAATGTTTGTATAATAAATTGAACCTATGCTTATAAATACAGAAATAATCAGGACCAGCCACTTCAGCTTTGCATTATCCTTATAAAATTCAGAAACCGTCATTCCTCAATCCTGTGAATTTTAAATTTAACGAAATCCTTCTTACATTTAATTCAAGTCATTTTCATAAAACCTAAACCCTAAACAATATTAAAATGGACGCACAGAAAGTGGATATGTTCCTTATGACCAATGCAAAGTATTTTGAAGGACATCAGGTGAATGCCGTACGCGAAAAACTCCTTGCCCTTGACGACAGCAGGGCTATGATGCTGCACACCATTAATCTGAAAGACCCTACCACAATGCTGATTGTTTCCCTTCTGGCAGGTGCTTTCGGCATTGACCGGTTTATGATCGGAGACACAGGGCTTGGCGTGGGTAAACTGCTGACCTGCGGTGGTCTTGGCATCTGGTCGATTGTTGACTGGTTTCTGATCCAGGGAAGAACCAAAGAAGTGAACTTCACGAAAGTAATGTCTTTATTTTGATAAAAGCACAGCATGAGATTGTTGTCTCAGCGATTTTATAAATATATTTTTTTATTTCTCTCAACTGCAGGTCTGTGGGCAGGCCTGCAGTTTTTTCGTTTACTACCATCTACATTATCTGTTTGCCCGGTAAAGTCCATCGCCGGCATTCCCTGTCCGGGCTGCGGAACCACCAGAGCTGGAATTGCATTTTTAAATGGTCATTTTTATGAAGCACTGCTGATTAATCCACTGGGACTGGTTGTCTGTGCAGTTCTGGCATTTACTGGTGTTATGCTTGTCGTTGATCTGACAACCGGTCAGACACAGTTGAAAAATTTATTTATGTCGGCTGATCATATTATTAAAAAGCCTGCAGTATTTGTTCCGATTATTACACTGATCCTGCTTAACTGGGGCTGGAGCATAACTAAAGCATTATAACATGGCAGCAACTTTAATGACTGAAAATGAATTCGAGCAGGAGAACGCATCAAATATTTACTTGATGTCGCTGGCTATTATAATTGTCGGTGTTCCGCTACCGATAATTAATCTAATTGCAACCTTCTTTATGTATCTGAGTAATCGGACAAAAACCTGGTTTATCAGGTGGCACAGTTTACAGGCGCTGCTCTCACAGACAGCCATTGCAGGAATTAACAGTTACGGATTATACTGGACGCTCAGCATTATGCTCAGTGATGAAAAGATCAGCAACCCGTATATCGCTTATATCATTACCGGTATTCTATTTAATTTACTGGAGCTGATCGGAACGATTTATGCAGCCGTTCAAACCAGAAGCGGATATCATGTTTCATTTTTATTTTTCGGACCCTTTACCGATTTACTTTGCCCTGAAGAAAAAATCACTGAGTCATGAGAATTATTTTTCATCTGATCTTACTGGCAGGAAGTTTTGCAGGAATATTTTTTGGACTCAGTAAAATTGATTTTACAGGTGCTGCCAATATTGAAAAAATCAGCAGCGAAAAAACCCGCAAACTGGGTGAACTGATGGTTGAGTCCATTCTGCTTTCTACGGAAGAAATCAAAGATTCAACTGCGCTTGCTTTTATTGACTCCCTGAAAAGGCCGCTGTGTATTGCAGGGGGTCTGGATGCCGACAGTATTAAAATTCACCTGATCAGGGATGGCGAGGTTAATGCGTTTGCATTGCCAGGCAATCAAATCGTTGTGAATACCGGTCTGTTTGAATTTGCCAAAAGTTCGGGAGAAGTTGCGGGTGTTCTGGGCCATGAGCTTGGGCATCTGAAGCTCAACCACCTTGAAAAGAAACTTGTTAAGGAGGTCGGACTGAGTATTTTGTTCACCATTGCCGGCGGAGAGGCCGGTCAGCAGATTTTAAAAGAAATAGTAAAGCAGATTTCCTCCACTTCCTTTGACCGTGAGTATGAAAGTGAGGCCGATGCTTTTGCGGTAAAGGTTCTGGCAAAGGCCGGGGTAGATCCTGAGCAGCTCAGTGATTTTATGTTCCGCGTTTCTCAAAAGAGCAATATGCCGGAAGAGCTTGTTTTTCTTAGTACGCATCCTGATGGTAAAGAGCGCGCAGCGGAAATAATCAAACTTTCAAAAGATTATAAAATTTCCAAAAAGTCGCTTCTTAACACACCCTGGGAAGAAGTTCAAAACGCGATGGATTAGGAAGAGGCGATCTTCAGGATTGCATCAATCAGTCTGTCAAGGTCGCGGGTAGTTGTGTAAACATGGGGTGTAATTCTCACCGCGTTGATGTTTTCCCATTTTGCAGAGGTGGTGTGAATCTGATAATCGGCCATCAGTTTTGAGCCTGTTTCGCCTACATCCATTCCGTCAATGCTGAATGTGCCAAGTGCACAGCTGTACTCAGGCTTCAGTGAGATGTGCAGTTTTACTCTTGGGTGTTTCATAACCGCCTCACACCAGTACTTTTTCAGATAATGCAATCGCTCCTGTTTTCTGCGTGCTCCTATGGCAAGGTGAAAATCAATGGCCTGCCCAATGGCCTGCTCAGGAGCAAATGAACGTGTTCCGAGTGCTTCAAACTTCCGGATGTCATCACCCTGTGGTTTATCATTTGGAAAAACCGGCCATGTTTTTGAGATCAGCGACTTCCGGATGTACATCATTCCGGTTCCAAACGGGGCACACAACCACTTATGCAGACTTGTCCCGAAATAATCACAGTTGAGATCGGAAATTTTATAATCCAGATGGGCAAACGTATGCGCTGCATCCACGATGGAAATGATTCCTCTTCGCCGCGCTTCGGCACAAAGTTTTGCGGCAGGCAGAATCTGACCGGTCCAGTTCATCATATGAGTGATGTGCCAGATTCTGGTTCTGGAGTTTGTTGCATCCTGAAATGCTTTCAGCACTGTTTCATCATTTTCAACAGGAAGGTCCAGGCTAATCCATCTGATCTTGATGCCATGTCGCATTTCACGCTGCTTCCATGCATGAACCATATTCGGATAGTCCTGTTTTGTCATCACAATTTCATCACCGGGCTGCAGGTCAATACCCCAGGTAAAAGTTGTGAGTGCCTCCGTTGTATTACGGTTTATTGCGATTTCATCGGGCGAGATCCCGGCAAGGCCGGCAAGTTTCCTGCGGAGCGGCTCACGACCGCGGTCCAGGATCTGCCACATATAATAAGTGGGTGCCTCGTTGCTCAGGTGGTAATAGCGGTCTACGGCATCCTGCACAACCTTAGGCTGGGGGCTTACGCCTCCGTTGTTGAGGTTCAGTATATTCGGTGAGACTGTAAAAGCCTGTGCCATCATTGCCCAGAGGTCATCATCGGTAGCAGCTGCTTCCGGCGTAAGTGTGTTAAGTTCAGCAAGCGCTTCGGCAACCCCTGCTGAAGCAGATTTTGCCGCCAGCGCCGAGAGAGAAAATGTTCCAAGTGCTGAGCCTGTTTTTCTGAAAAATGACCTTCTGGTTGACATGGTTAGTATTTTAGAATTATTAAGGTAGGGCCTTTTGACATAAATCAAAACGAAAAGAATGATTACAGGACTTAAAACTTGCAGGGTGAGCGGTTATGCCGAAATTCGCAGGATGTTTAGATATCTGTTTGGCCTTACTGTACTTGCACTTAATTTGTTTTCCTGCTCAACAAAAACCCGGGAAGGTTGTGAGGGTGTGCCTGAATTGAAATCAAAGATTTCAGTGGAGATCATACATCTTGAAAAGGAAATTTCAGAAATCCGCACAAAGCAACAATGCGTGGATTTATTCCGCGGTCATGAGATACTGCGGGATGTGTTCTTCAGCCGCTCAGCTTATCCGGACGATTCAGCTTTTATTAATACACTTTATCGCAGGTTTACAAATGCTGCGTTTGATACGCTCTCAGAAGAAACAGAAAAAGTATTTGGTGATGGCGCAGCGCTTCAAAAGTCTTTTGACGATGCCTTCAGTTACCTGCGGCATTATTATCCGGAAGCAAGAGTACCAAAAGTTATTACCGTGATCAGCGGTATGGAGAATGATTTATTTGTGAGTGATTCGCTGGTAATTGTGGGGCTGGATTTTTTTCTCGGACCCAAAGCCAGGTACAGGCCCAACATGTATGAATACATGCTGCAGCGTTATCAGAAAGACTACATTATTCCGGCTGTGATGTTGTTGTATGGTATCTCAGACCGGTATAATCGTGTTAATACCGAAGATAAAACAGCACTTGCCGATATGATTGCATACGGCAAAGCCTATACTTTCACCCGGTTTATGGTTCCCTGCATTCCGGACAGTACTTTGTTCGGGTACACAGCAAAAGAAGCAGATGGTGCCCGTGCAAACGAAGACATTATCTGGGAAAAGCTTGTGGGCAATCAGGTTTTATATGAAACCAGTCACCTTATCAAGCAGCGTTATATTGGCGAGCGACCAAATACCGGAGAAATCAGTGCAAATTGTCCGGGTCGGATCGGTATGTGGGTAGGCATGCGCATGACTGACAAATACCTTCAGGAAACAGGAAGAACGCTGCAGGAATTAATGAACGAACCTGATGCGGGAAAGATTTTTAAGGAGTCGCGGTACAGGCCTAAACGAAAGCCTTCATAAGGCAAGTTATTTTCTATTCCTGCACATAGGCATCCCATTTCGCTATCACTTGTTTCATATCATCCGGTAATTCAGAATCAAATTTCATTCTTTCTCCGGTTTTGGGGTGAAGAAACTCCAGTGTTTTTGCATGCAGTGTCTGACGCGGGATTATTTTAAAACAGTTATCAACAAACTGCCTGTACTTCGCAAATACGGTTCCCCTAAGAATCTGATCTCCGCCATACATGGCATCACTGAAGATTGGATGCCCGAGATATTTCATGTGCGCCCGGATTTGATGGGTACGGCCTGTTTCAAGCTTGCATTCAATCAATGAAACATAACGCATCGGCTTGAGGACTCTGTAATGTGTTACTGCATGGCGGCCAACATCACCTTGCGGAAATGCGATGGTGACACGACGATCTTTTGGACTTCGTCCCAGATTCACTCGGATTGTTCCATCGGCGGGATCGGGCTCACCCCAGACCAATGCCTGATAAGTTCTGCCAATGGTGTGATGAAAAAACTGCTGGGCGAGCGCGGTCATGGCAGTTTCTGTTTTTGCAATAACCAATAAACCGCTGGTGTCTTTGTCAATCCGATGCACAAGCCCGGGTTTGCCTTCGTTGCCTTTCATCTGCGGAAGATTCTGAAAATGCCAGACCAGTGCATTGACCAGAGTTCCCGTCCAGTTTTCATGTGCGGGATGCACCACCATGCCGGCAGGTTTGTTTACAACAAGGAGTTCATCGTCTTCAAAAACTATATTAAGCGGAATATTTTCCGGTTTGATTTCCGTGTCGCGTGGTGGCTGCGGAAGTGCAACAACAATCACATCTCCGGGATGAATCCGGTAATTGGCTTTAATTCTTTGATCATTGACTTTTATAAATCCCGCTTCAATACCATCCTGAATTTTGGTACGGGTGGCATGGGCCAGTCTGTCAGTGAGAAATTTATCAATTCGCACGAGACCCTGGCCGCGATCTGCAATAATCCGGTGATGTTCAAAAAGTTCGTCGTCCTGTTCGTCGGAATCAATTCCTGCTAGATCTTCTGACATATGAAATAGTCTCTGCAAAAGTAGGTTATTCAAGGCAGAGCAGATTCCAAAAAAAAACAGGTAACGAAATGGTTACCTGTTTTTTTCACTAAGCAGCCTCTAAGCTGAAGAATAAGCTATTATTCAGGGTGGGCTTTATTTACCAAAATTGAATACATGGGCGCCACTAATCGAAGAGACTCTGCCGGATCCTACAGTAGATTTACTCCAGGTTAAACCAAGCTTCAGACTGGTATCAGTTATACTTACAATTTCAATTGTCAGGCCATCGTTTCGCTTGATAGCTGTAGCTTGTTCAGAAGTAAATTCCCAGGTGCCTGATGACGGCCATACCACACCGCCGTTTACAGTTGTAAACCCGGAACTTGTAAAGCTCAAATTAAGACCGGAATAAATATCCGTCTGATCTGAACCATCAACCACAACAGAAGACATTTTCCAGGTAGATGAAATCAGTTTTGCTTTTACAACATCTGCGGCAGATGGTTCCGCTGCATCTTCTTCACATGCTGATATAAGCAAAGACATTCCAATTCCCAGGATTATGGCGCTCAGAAGTTTGATATTATAGTTTAAAGTTTTCATAATCATTCAACATTTGGGGTTTAGCGGTCGGTTCTGATAAAGCGTACTTTGTAAATGCTTTTTTCTGATCTCAATGTTATAAAGTATGTGCCCGGTGAAAATGAACCTACCGGCACTGCAATAACATCTCCTTCACGATTAAAGGCAGGTTGAATTTGTTTTCTTCCCAGTACATCTAAAACATAAAGGTTTGTCACATTACCCTGAACGCCGCTGATATAAACCATTTCAGCAGCAGGATTTGGGTATATCACAACTTCCGTTGATTGGTTAATGTCTCCAGTTACAACCAGAGGAACAGCGTCGGCATTTTCACTCTTGCAATCATCTGCCTGAACAAAAACACTATAAGAACCGGGGTCGCTCACAGTTATTGAAGCTGAGGTCTGACCTGAAATTGCCTGACCATTTAATAACCATTGGTTGCCGGATGTTGCATTTGAAGTAAGTGTAACAACTTCTGAGTTATCATTTGAAATGGTGATAAGAGGTTTTGCCGGCTTTATGCAGAAGCTGCGTTCCACTGCCGTTGCAGCTGCGAAGGTATTATTACCCGCCTGGTTGGCGTTTATGGTGGCTCTTCCGGCCTTCACCATTGTTACGATACTGCCATTAATTGTCACTTTATCGCCTGTGGTAGAGAATGCGACAGTTAATCCGGAGGTTGCTGTTGCAGAAAGATTAAAAGGAGCACCTCCCAGGGTTTTATCAGAGATAGCTTCAAATGTAATGGACTGAGGCGTCTCTCCTGTTCCGCCTGAACCGGAAGAGTCGAATTCCATATCATCAAAATAATATGTTTTCTCCCCCGCCTGTGAGCCGGTAACTCCAAAGTTGAAAAATACCGACACCTTATTATAGGCAATGTTCAAATCCAGAGCGGCCGTACCGGATGACTGACTTGCAAAGTCAAAAGTCAGTGTCTCCCATTGCCCTGCTTTTGAGGTAAAGGCATCTGTCTCAACTGACTTGGTGCCATCAGACGCCAATTCCGCCTTTAACTTAACCTTGATATTGGCATCAGGAGACCAGACTTTTAGTTTCATCTTTTTGGATGTCGCAGTGAATGGTACAGGCTGGCTGAATCCAAGTTGACCAGGTCCGGTAACCGTAACACCAGCCCATAATTCCGCAGTTCCGGACTTAAAGACCTTAGCCACTTTATTACCGGAGTTTGTTGGATCCACAACCACTGAGCTGTTGTCTGCGCCGCCAAATCCTATCAAACCATATTCAACAGTTGCATCATCAAATGTTACAGGTAACTTCATTTGCGTCAGGCTGCTGCCTCCGCCGGCAACAAGTCTGATGTCATCGAAGTAGTAAGTGAAATTTGCACTTCCGTCGCCAACGGTGCCCAGATCAAAAATGAAAACGACTTTCTGATACTGATTGGCAGTGTTGATAGCACTGAAATCAAAGGTTAATTCCTCCCATGCATTTGATGCTGAGGCTGTTGCTTCCCTTTCAAAAGAGATACCTCCATTTGTCAGATTTTCAACCTTCAGAAGCATCTTGGCTCCTTCCTTCGGCAT
>JBMTCO010000049.1:0-18515 GCA_049430945.1 Cyclobacteriaceae bacterium | reverse complement strand
TCATTGGAGGTCCAAACCTTTTTTGGAATCTGTGCTTTATTTTTTGAGATGACGGAGTTGGCAGCATCCACAATGTTCTGTGTGGATCGGTAGTTCTGTTCAAGTTTGATGATGCGGCATTCCGGATAGTCTTTTTCAAAGTTCAGTATGTTGGTGATATCTGCACCACGGAAGGCATAGATACTCTGTGCGTCGTCTCCCACCACACAAATATTTCTGCTGACAGATGCCAGTTTGCGGATGATGTAGTACTGGCACAGGTTTGTATCCTGAAACTCATCCACGAGGATATATTGAATGCGGTGCTGGTATTTATTCAGGATATCCAGATGATCCCGCAGCAGTTTGTCTGTATTGAAAAGGATGTCATCAAAATCCATTGCTCCTGCTTTGTAACAACGCAGGCTGTAGGCTTTATAGATATTACCGATCTGCGGCCTCATGGCCTCGGCATCTTCAGCGGCCAGGATGGGATCCTGAATATATTCCTGCCAGGAGATGAGTTTATTTTTTGCCTGTGAAATGCGGTTGCCTACCACATTGGGCTTGTATGCTGTTTCGTCCAGGTTGAGTTCTTTGATAATGGCTTTAAGTACAGACCTGGAGTCGTCGGTATCGTAAATGGTGAAGTTGTGCGGGTAGCCGATATGATGTGCTTCGGCGCGCAACATTCGTGCGAAGACGGAGTGGAAAGTTCCCATCCACAGGTTTCTGGCATCGCTTCCAACGACCGACTCAACGCGTTCGCGCATTTCTTTGGCCGCCTTGTTGGTGAAGGTCAGCGCCATAATATTGAAAGGATCAACCTGGTGATCGCGGATGAGGTGTGCAATGCGGTAGGTAAGGACGCGGGTTTTACCTGATCCGGCGCCTGCAATGAGCATGCACGGGCCTTGTGTATTGATTACGCCCTCGCGCTGTGCGGGATTCAGTGTTTCAAGATAGGATGCCATGATGGGGCGTGCAAAATAACGAAATCGCAGCCGGTACCGTTCCCTTGTTCAGAAAGTTTTTACAAGGAAATCATTATGGTGTATTTCTGTTCAGGTTTATCTTTGAAAAAACAAACGCTGCATGATAAAAGTCGGTGAAGTACTCGTTTCGGATGACATTAAAGAAGTAGAGTTTGTCTGTAATCTAGAAAAATGTAAAGGAGCCTGTTGTGTGGAGGGCGATCTGGGAGCGCCATTGGAGGAGGATGAGCTGGAGGTCATAAAAAAAATTACCCCAAAAGTATTTCCATATTTATCAGAGGAGGGCAAGGCGGCCATCCGTGAACAGGGGTCCTATATTCTTGATGAAGATGGTGACTATTCCACGCCCACCATTGGTGGCCGTGAGTGTGCATTTGCGATATATGACGATAAAAAAGTTCTGAAGTGCGGTATCGAGCAGGCTTATCTGGATGGAAAAATTAAATACCGCAAGCCCATCAGTTGTCATCTGTATCCAATCCGTGTTACCAAAAAGAAAACGCTTGAGGCGGTCAACTATCACAAGTGGAATATTTGTTCTGAGGCCTGCAAGCTTGGAAAGGCGCTTGGTATTCCGCTGTATAAGTTTTTAAAGGAGCCACTCATCCGCAAATACGGCAAAGAATGGTATACAGGTCTTGTGAAGGCGATTGAAGCAGCATAGTCGAATCAAATTCCAAGTTCCCGCTCCATAAACAAAGTCTCGCCGGCAGGGCCCTTGGAGACTGAAGTAATCTTTGAGAAGCCACGGGAAAAATAAAGTTGCTTTGCTTCCTTCATGGACGGCAGGGTTTCCAGTCTTATTTGTCTGTATCCCAGTTGACCGGCAATGTCTAGTGCATGATCCAGAAGAATTTTTCCGATGCCTTGCCTCCTGAATTCCGGGCGGACATACATCCGTTTTAATTCACATGCGGTGGTCTTTACCTTCCGAATGGCCACACATCCCAGCTGGTTTCCTGACAGGTCCTCAGCAAATAACAATGACCCTTCAGGCGGACCATAGATGTGTTCAATGGTTTTCAGTTCCTCATTGAAATTCTGAAAACACAGGTCAATTGAAAGATGGTCTGCATATTCCCTGAACATTGACCGGGCGGTATTGTAGTCATCGGCACTATGACACGCCCTGATGTTCATTCCCGGATTATCTGACCAGTTTCTTTTGAAGCTCTTCCAGAGAAACGCCTTTTGTTTCAGGCATCATTTTCCACACATAAAGTAACTGGAAGATCATCATCACGAAGAAAAATAAAAATACCGGTCCGCCGCCGAATGAATCTGCAGTAAATGGAAATACAAATGCGATGATCGTTGCAAATACCCAGTGGGTTAATGAACCCCATGCCATTCCCGAGGCCCTTACAGAATTGGGGAAGATTTCCGAAATAAATACCCATATCACGGAACCCTGCCCGATGGCATGAGATGCGATGAAGGCGAAAATGAATAATGGAACATTTGTGAATGATTCAAAAAAGAAAGCATAGGCAATCAGCCCAAGAGATGTCAGGTATCCAAAAGTTCCGATAAACATCAATGCCCTTCTTCCGAAGCGGTCGATGAGAAACCAGCCCAGTACGGTAAAAATAAGATTGACTACTCCGACGCCGGCAGTGGATAGCAGTGCAGCGTCTTTTCCTAAGCCGGTCATATCAAAAATCCGGGGGGCATAATAGATGACAGCATTGATTCCTGATACCTGGTTGAAAAAGGCAAATAAAAAGGCGAGCATCACCGGAAAGGAGAATTTACCTGAGAAAAGCCTGTCGTTTTGCTCGTCCGAGGAGCGTGAGTTACGGATTTCTGCAATGGCACTGTCAACATCCGGATTGGTAAGGGAAATCACGTGCCTTGCATTTGCCTCATCATTCTTAATAAGCAGCAGCCAGCGTGGTGATTCAGGGGTAAAGAGCATGAAAATTGAAAAGGCCAGTGACGGAACAGCTACAATTCCGAGCATCCACCGCCAGTCGTTTTCACCGCCGATTCCTTCCAGCAGATAATTTGAAACGTAGGCCATCAAAATTCCGAGTACGATGTTGAACTGAAATGAAATCACCAGTCTTCCCCGGTACGCAGGTGGAGCGATCTCTGAAATATAAACGGGGGCTACCACTGAGGAAGCACCGATGCTAAGTCCACCCAGAAAACGAAAAAACATAAATGAGTATTCCTCAGGGGCTACGGCGGCACCTATTGCAGAAACAAGGAATAAAATGCCGATCCAGATCAGCGTCTTTTTTCTTCCGTACTTATCAGCAGGTATTCCTCCGAATGCGGCACCAAAACTTGTACCGATCAGCGCCATGGCCACTGTAAGTCCGAGACTCAATTTTGAGAGTCCCCATAATTTTTCAATATCCTGTTCAGCGCCAGAAATAACAGCAGTGTCCAGTCCAAATAAAAATCCGCCAAGTCCTACAGCAATGGACCAGATAATAAGTTTTCTGTTCATAGTACGGGTTTTAGGAATGACCAAAGTAGTAAACCCTGATGGCTTAAAAAAGTTGTTTTCCGGTTGAGCGGGTTTTATAAAACAGAAAAGCCGGCTTTAAACCGGCTTTCTGTGTTTGTATGCTGAATCGTTTATTCTGCAACCACCTTGATGGTGATCTCATGCTTGACTTCTTTATGAAGGTCAAGGATGGCTTTATACTCTCCGAGTTCTTTCGGCTGGGTTTTGAAAGTGACCCGCTTGCGGTCAACCTCAAATCCTTTTGCTTTAAGAATATCAGCTACCTGGATACCTGTAACTGCACCGAAGATTTTACCGCTTTCACCGGCTTTTGTTCCGATTTCAACTGTAAGATCGCCGATTTTCTGGGCGAGGCTTTCTGCATCCTGCTTCAGTTTTGCTGCCTTATGTGCAGCCTGACGGGTATTTTCTGCCAGCATTCTTTTGTTAGAATCGGTGGCCATCAGGGCCATACCATTAGGGATAAGGAAATTTCTTCCGTAGCCGGGCTTTACTTTAACGAGGTCGTTTTTGTAGCCTAGTCCCTGAACATCCTGTTTTAATATTATTTCCATAGTCTTTTCAGGTTAAAGGGTTATTTAAGACCGTCACCGTGGAACGGCAGAATGGCAATATGACGGGCACGCTTGATAGCCTGCGCAACTTTTTTCTGGTACTTCATGCTGGTACCTGTCAGACGACGGGGAAGGATTTTGCCCTGCTCATTAATGAACTTCAACAGGAAATCAGGGTCCTTGTAGTCGATAAAACGGATTCCGTTTTTGCGGAAGCGGCAGTACTTGGGTTTCGGTTCTGCCCTTTTGATTGATTCGTTTTGTAAACTCATGATGCTGACTCCTCCGCAGTTTTTCTGGTTTCTTTTTTAGACTTGTTAAACTCACCCTTTCTGCGACGATTGCTGTATTCAACCGCGAATTTGTCAAGGGTGGTGGTCAGAAAGCGCATAATGCTTTCATCGCGCCTGAATTCAGTTTCCAGTACGGAAACCACATTGTTCTCTGCCTCGAATTCGATCAGGTTATAGAAGCCGGTGCTCTTTTTCTGGATTGGATAAGCCAGTTTTTTAAGCCCCCAGCGCTCAACGTTGATCACGTTGGCTTTCTGGGCCGTCAAAACCTTCACGAACTTCTCGACAGTATCCTTTGCCTGATCTTCAGACAAAACGGGATTGAGAATGAATACCGTCTCGTAGTTTTTCATGTTTATTTGAATAGGTTTTAAAATGAGGGTGCAAATATAGGCTTTTCCGGCACTTATGAAATCTTAAAGCATAAAATTCCAGGGTCTTGACCTGACCGTCTTGTCCATGTTAATTTGAGGCAATCAAAATCCCATGAAAACCTTAAATATCAGCTTTTTCACATTATTTGTCACATTTTTTCCATTGCTGGCCGGCGCCCAGGTTACCGGAAAGTGGAGGACAATTGACGATGCCACAGGAAAACCGCGGTCAGTGGTTGAAATATTTGAACGGGGCGGTAAGCTTTATGGCAAGGTGGTAGGCATTTTTCCCAGGCCCGGAAAAGACCCTGATCCGATCTGTAATGAATGCGATCCTTCAGATCCCCGATACAAAACAAAGGTTAAGGGCATGGAAATAGTGCGTAACATGAAGAAAGACGGTTCGGAGTATTCCGGTGGTGACATTCTGGATCCTGAAAACGGAAAGGTTTACAGATGCAAATTATGGCTGGAAGGAAAAGAGCTTAAGGTCCGCGGTTATCTGGGTCCTTTTTTCAGGACTCAGACATGGCTACGCGAGGACTGAATTTAACCACCTGATAAAAAAAATGCCGCTCGGATCCGGACGGCATTTTTTTGGGCCTTAAACTGTTATTCAAAAATATTTCTGAACAACAGAAACAAGAGTCCTGACAGTGTAACTACAACAGGCAGCGTTAATGCCCATGTCAATAAAATATTTCTTACAGTTGCAGGCTGAAGGTTTTTGACGCCCTTGCTGGCGACCATACTTCCTGCAATACCCGATGACAACACCTGTGTAGTGCTTACAGGCCATCCCCAGAAGCTGGACATCCCTATGGTGAAAGAGGCAACCAGTTCTGCGCTGGCGCCTTGTGCATAGGTCAGGTGTTCTTTTCCGATTTTCTCACCAATGGTTCTTACGATTCGTTTCCAGCCGATGACAGTGCCAATGCCCAGTGATAACGAAATAATAAGGAGTACCCAGCTCGGAGAGTAGTCGGTTACTGTTTTAAGGCTTTTCATGTTGGACTCAAGGACTTTTTCGTCAGCGTTTGAAATGACCACATCGTCATTTTTGATAAGGGCTTTTATACCCTTATCCATGACCATCACATCCCTGCGCACGCCAAAACGATTTGCCTCAGGTATTTCATTTGAAGATTTAACACCTGTTAATGCTTTGCTAAGGTGATTTCTAATTGAGGCCACCTGCCTGAATGTATTCAAGTCTTTTTCAGAAAGTTTGGTTGAATCGATTCTGTTAAGTGACTGTTCAATTTTGTAAAGCGGATCCTGAAGCTTAGTTAATTCGACGTCAGAATTAAGAGCAAAATATGTGGGAACGATTGCAATCAGAATCAGCATTATAAGTCCCACTCCTTTTTGGCCGTCGTTTGAACCATGGAAAAAACTTACCAGCGTACATGTAACTACAAGGATGGCTCTGATCCAGAAGGGGGGCGTTGTATTTTTTTTAGGTTCCTTGAATAGATCTTCACCCTCCTTTGTTTTTCGCGTTAACATTCTCAGCAGGAGCATCAACAGAATGGTAAGTGTGAAACCGGCAGCCGGAGAGAGTAAAAGTGACAACCCGATTTCCTTTGCTTTGGTCCAGTTGACTCCTGCACCTGCTGCACCGGGTAATAGATAATATGCAATACCAACACCGAGAATTGCGGAGATCAGTGTGTGCGAACTTGAACACGGAATTCCATAATACCATGTCAACACATTCCAAAAAATCGCACTGATCAGTAACGCTGCGACCATTGACAGACTGTGAGAAACGTTCTGATCCATAAGGGATTCAAGCGGCAGCAGATTTACAATACCCATTGCCACTGCAATGCCTCCCCAGTATACCCCGAGGAAATTCCATATTCCGGACCATATCACAGCAAACCAGGGTTTTAGTGTATTGGTATAGATTACAGTAGCCACTGCATTGGCAGTGTCATGAAATCCGTTTACAAATTCAAAAGCACAGGCTGCCAGAATAAATAGAATCAGCATCGCTGACATTGAAACATCCAGATCGAACATAGGTTATGATTTGGGGCCTTAATGTTAAATAAATCCTGTGAATGTACAACTGAGGTTTATGATGTTTAAATCTGCTAATATTAAGAAATTGTTGTGTTTTTATAATTATTCAATCGCCTGCTAATCAGGCATATAATTTATATTTTTTTTAAATTTTTATTGATTCCCCTGTGAAAGGCAGTCTGGAAATTTTTCTTTTCGGGAAACGGATGATTCTTATGCCGGAAAAGGCGCTTTTCTTGCCGGACCTTGGCACCCTGATTGTTTCTGATCTCCATTTGGGCAAAGTGAATCATTTCAGAAAAGCCGGCATCCCGGTGCCTGTCCGGGCAGGGGAGGCCACGCTGGAAGCATTGGTCACGTTGCTTATGAAATTAAAGCCGGTCAGAACCATTTTCCTGGGCGATCTTTTTCACAGTCATTATAATCAGGCCTGGGATTCTTTCGTGAAAATAATTGAATCATTTTCTCACATTCAGTTTGATCTTGTTGCGGGCAATCATGATATACTCAGTGATTATCAATATAAAAAATCAGGCCTTGGTCTTCAGCATGAAATTCAGGTTGCCGATGGGCTGACGCTTCGTCATGAAATGAAGGAAGAGGGTGACGCCGATTTTTTAGAGATAAGCGGACATATCCATCCTTCGGTAAAGCTCAGGGGAAAGGGGTTGAGTTCAGTTAAATTCCCATGCTTCTGGGTGCGGCGACAAACAATGATACTTCCTGCATTTGGAGAATTTACGGGTACGCACTGCATCACTCCGAAAAAAAGTGACAGGGTCTATTTTATTGCAGATAAAAAAGTAATTGATGCGCAGACTCTCAGCGCCCCCGCATGAGGATGGCAATTGAAAACTCAATGCCGGTCAGATCAATTTTTGCTTTTTTAAAGTCCGCTGTTCTGGAAATAAAATTATTTTCTGAATCAAGGCCTGAATAATTCCCTTTGACAGGTATCGGAGAACTTCCTGACAGATAATTTACCTCAAGGCTGATGCCCCACTGCCGGGTTACATCCAGAACAATTTCAGCGCCGGCCTTCCATCCTGCTCCGGGTTTTGTACTGAAAGTAAAATCAGAGTTGGCAAGCTTCCAGTCCTCATAATCGCGAATGGCACGGTCGATGTTACCTTCATTCAGTTTCTGGAAAAAGCCGTGATATACAAATCCACCGCCATTGATATTAAATTCAGCAGTTTTTCCTTTTAGTCGGAAAACAATTTCAACAGGAATGAAAACGGTCAGATTTGGTCCAGCCATGGGCTGTTTATTTTTAAAGGGCAGCCCTGAAATATTGAGCCCGGACATGCGGTATAGGGTGGCCCCTGATTCAAAAGAAATATTTCTGTTCAGATCAAGTCCGATGCCTCTAATGGAAAACGGGCTTACCGGAGTGGAGAATGATCCGTTCTTCGGAATGAAATAGGAAAATGACAGTCCGTAATCCTGTGAGAATGATGCAGTGAAAATTGCGATGAATAAGAAAAGAAAAATATTTTTTTTCATCGCTTCGCGGTCAGTTGTTTGAGTCCATGGCAGTACCCACGGCATTGAGAAACCCTTCCACATCTTCTTGCGTGGTATCCCAGCTGCACATCAGGCGTATTTCAGATGTCTTGTCATTCCAAACATAAAAGAAAGTATGCTCCTGAATTTTTGTTACCACATCCGGAGGCACGATTGCGAAAATTCCGTTTGCTTGTACCTTCTGGGTAAGGGTCACGCCCTTAATGTTGGACAGTCCGCCGGCAAGCTTTGCAGCCATTCTATTTGCATGCAGTGCATTCTTTTTCCATAGGTCATTGGTGAGCATGGCATTAAACTGGGCCGCAATGAAACGCATTTTTGAATGCAGCTGCATGCCCTGCTTTCTCAGATACTGAAATTCTTTTGAAAGATCGGGGTTGAAAAAAACCACAGCTTCGCCGAACATTAGTCCGTTCTTTGTTCCTCCGAAGGACAGGACATCCACCCCGGCTTCTGAAGTGAATGTTTTGAAATCAATTCCAAGTGCTGCCGCTGCATTTGAAATTCTTGAGCCATCCATATGGAGCAGTAAGCCATGGCGGTGCGTTGCTTCCGCAATGGCAATGACTTCTTCCGGCGTATAAAGTGTTCCGTATTCTGTGCTTTGAGAGATGGAGACCACGCGTGCTTGCGGATGGTGCTGGTCACCCACACGGATGATGCGGTCTTCTATTTGTTCCGGTTTGAGTTTGCCATCCGGCGAAGGAACAGTCAGCAGTTTGCAGCCGGTAAATTTTTCCGGTGCCGTGCTTTCGTCAACATTGATGTGTGCGAGTTCGGGACAGATCACCGCCATGTAGGATCTGGTTATCGCAGATAAGGCCAGTACGTTTGCTCCGGTTCCGTTGTAAACAAAGAATACTTCAGCCCGATCTCCGAACATTGATTTGAAACGCGCTTCTGCCTCCTTGGTGTATTTGTCAGCACCGTATGATCCTTCGTGGCCGTGGTTGGCTTCAGCGAGCGCAGCCATGATCTCCGGATGGACTCCGGCGTAGTTATCACTTGCAAATGTTTTTTTCACTGTTGCAGTATGATTCAGAATGTAAGAGGCGTCGTAAGCACTTTTTCTCCGCGCTTCAGGACAACCGTTACTGTTTGTCCTTTTTCAAATTTTCCGAGGGCATCCATGTAGGTCTGAATGTCTTTTACTTCAATTTCTCCGATTTTTAAAATGATGTCGCCTGTGGTTATGCCCGCTTTTTGGGCAGGTTTGCCTTCGCTCACGCCATCTACTTTCAGACCTTCAACATTTGAGGAGTAGCTCGGCATTACCCCCATGGTTACTTTGAAGGCACTGCGTGCCACGGTGGTACGGTTTTTAGTCGGCAGGAAAGCCAGTTTATCGGCAGTGGTTTTTGAATTCACCAGATCAGTGATGAGGTTTAAAATTTTTACCTCTCCTTCCGCATTGATTTTATCTGCATCATCAGAAGGTTTGTGGTAATCACTATGCGATCCTGTGAAGAAATGAAGCACGGGAATATTTTTGAGATAGAAGCTGGTATGGTCAGAGGGTCCGGTACCGGATGAATCTGTTTTAACCAGCAATTTATCTTTGGACAATTCTTTGAGCAGGGGTTCCCAGACCGGAGCAGTTCCGGAGCCGCTTACTGAAAGTCCGCTTTTTTCATCCAGTCTTCCCACCATATCAAGGTTGATCATGTAATTGATTTTACCAAGGTCAATGGTCGGGTGTTCGGTCCAGTATTTGGAGCCGTAAAGGCCCAGCTCTTCACCTGAAAAGCAGATGAACATGAAGTTGTTTGCTTCCTTCTTTTTATCAGAAAATCGTCTTGCGAGTTCCAGGATGCCGGCCACTCCTGAAGCATTGTCATCGGCGCCGTTATGAATTTTTCCTTTTGGGTTTGCGTCAAGTGAATTTCCTTCTTCGCCAAATCCCAGATGGTCAAAATGTGCTCCGAAGACGACCGTGTTTTCTGCACCATTATCAAGGAATGCAATAATGTTTTGTGCTTTACCTTCTTTACCTGTACCGTGCACACCTCCGCGGAAGCTGAAGTGCTGGCGATAACTGCCGTTTTCACCCAGTGGTTTCAGATTTAATTTTTTGAAATACTGCTCAATGTATTTAGCTGCTTTTTCTTCTCCTGCTGAACCTGTGCCTCTGCCCTCAAATTCATCAGAGGCCAGAATGTTGATGTGTGCTTTAATAAGGTCAGGTTCCTTGGGCTGTGCACAACCGGAAGAGACGGCAACAATTAAGGCGAGGAGTATCAATGCGGGTTTCATAAAACTGAAAATATTACTGCGAAGATAATCAGTCACAGGCAGAAAAATCCGGATGCTCAGCGGAAGCGGTATGTGGTGCCCTGGAGTTGTGTAAGCAGCGTAGAGGGCTGATCTGTTGCGATGGCCCGTCCTTCAATAACTGGTGCAACCGGAGAATTTTCTCTGAGATATTCTTCAATGATTTTATGAAGAAATATCCCCAGGGAGGAAGGGTTTCTGACATTATTGATTCTGCACAATGTTGTGGACGGATCCCCTTCCCTCTCGCATGCTACGATGCGATATGATTTTTCCGGATCAATCAGATTGCCTCCGATATGCACCTCCTGAACTCTTTTTCCGGTTGGGTTTCCAATTGTGAAAACTGCTTTCATTCCGGCATAGCGCACAAACCAGCCGCCAAATCTTTTTGAAGGATCATTTGCAAATGCATTTTCAAGTTCCTGTTCAAGCCAGTTCAGTATCTGGGAACCGGTTACATAGCCTTCACGCGCTTCGCTGTCCAGTGGAAGCATGTTCCAGAGGAACTCTTTGGTTATCGGTGCTTGTCCGTTTTCGGGTACAGCGAGCGGCTGGCAAAATCTGAATCCGTTACTTAAGGCGATGTCCGGTTTAAATTTCCGGTAGATCGCATCTGTAATGAGGTTATCCATTGGAGTTTCAAGAACAAAATACCGCATCAGTGGAGTTTTGGTATAGCCCAGGATTGGTGAAAGCTCATGTTCCAGAGGTTTTGCAGCTGTTTCTGCCATTGATTGAATCAGCGGATCGGGTGAAAATTTTTCAGGATCTACATCGAGCAATTCATAATGAACCTTGTGAAGTTTTCCGTTTTGAATTTCTGCAGTCAGTCGTCCCAGAAACGAGCCGAAAGCTCCGCATTCAATCACTTTAGCATATTTACCCTGGATCGGTTCACGCACGCGTTCATGGGTATCAGAACCCAGAATAAAGTCCGCGCCTTCGGTTGCAGGATTATTTGCCAGTCCGATCTGCTGAGCCAGCCCCATGTGGGTGACGACGAAAATAATTCCGCAGTTTTCCTTTTCGCGCAGCAGTTTAATGTAATGCGCGATTGATTCGGTTGCGTGTGAAAATGCAATGCCTTTGCTGAATGCCGGTGGCTGTCTTCGTGGCACCAGGTGGTCTGTATATCCGATGAAACCTATGCGCGTACCGGAAATTTCATGTATATAATAAGGAGGGAAGATCAGTTCACTTTTAATACCCTGCTCATCCGTATGATACATATTTGCACAAACCTTTGCAGCAGTGCTGCTGCCAAGGTCATGAATCATTTTTTGCTTCTTGTATACAACCTCCCAGTTTCCTGGGATGACCAGGTCGTAGTCAAATGCATTCATGAAGGGGATAAGTGCTTCTCCTTCTGTTAGGGTTGCAATAGCATGACCATGGAAATAGTCGCCTGCATCTATAAGGATTGTGTTTTTTTCTTTTTTCCGATAATGGCTGATCATGGATTTCAGAACGGCTACGCCACCTCTTCTTCTGAAAACGGGCTTTTCATTTTCCCAGAAAAATTCGTCGTGGGTGAACAGCTGAGCATGGAGATCTGCAGTTATGAGAATCTGAAATTTATTCATACCGGCAACTGAAGCACCTTCGGTCCGGTTAGCAAGCATCACTAAACCGGCACCTGCGGCTCCGGTTGTTTTCAGAAATTTTCTTCTGTTAATAGAATGATTTTTTCTCAACTTGAATGAATTATTCCTTCAAGTTAGAAAAAATAAGGAATGATCAGAGATTATAACAGATCAATGATGATGCTGATGTTCTGAAACATACTTGCGGAATTCTTCCAGGGAAACAGTCTTATTTGAGACGGTTATTTTCTCCTTGATGTAAGCTGAGATTTTTTCATTTCTAAGCTGATTGTATAACCGCATGAAATTTTTGCCCTCATTGCCCTGCAGATAATTATCAGCAAATGCGTCCATTCTGTCACCCAGCTGATCGGCAATTGCTGCACCTCCAAACTGTTCAATGATCATGACTTTAGCCTTTTCGCGTACATCTGCAGCCTCTACTTTAATACCGCCAAGCTCTGCGATTTTTTCACGGATGAGGTTCCACCGCATCTCGCGGGTGTAACTTGAGAATTCTCTTGAAAGAACCTCATCATTTATCTTTTCATCTGTTTTTTTCAGCCAGTCCTTTAGAAATTCTTCTGGAAGGCTGAATTTGATCTGATCTGTGAAGAAATGTTCAAGCTCATGTTCAAACATGTGATCAGCTTCCCGCTCATAGTTTTTTTCTATGGTCTCCCGTACCATTGCTCTGAAAGCCTCTTCCGTAGTGACTTTATCTTTGCCAAAAACCTTGTCAAAGAAATCCTGGTTGAATTCTGCGGGATCTGAGTGACTGATGGTTGTAACCTTAAATTTGAATGTGCCTTTGATGACTTTTGCCTCTGCCTCAGAAATATTCAGCGCACGTGCGGTTTCTGCTGCATCCTCAGAAAATCCTGAACCTTCAAAGGTGATCACATCATCCTTTTTCACACCGGTGAATTGCTTTTGAACATTTGAAGAAAGTTTTTGAATGTTGATGTAACCCGGTTTCATTTCTTCTTCTCCCTCGCGGGCTACTTCACCATAGAGTGTATCAGTAATACTGCTCACTTCCGGATAAGAAATATTGCCGTAGCGCAGACGTGCATCCTCAACAGCTTCGCTGACGGTTTGTTCAGTCACTTCAATAACCTTGCGGGTAACTTTAAGTTTTTCGGACAGTTCAACTTTGAAATCCTCTGCCAGTCCCACGCGGAATTCGAAATCAAAATCTTTTTGTGTTTCCCAGTCTATGCCTGCAGCTTTTTCCTCATTAGGCATAGGATCGCCAAGGACGTTCAATTTATTGTCCCTGATGTATCCGGTGACGGATTGTGAGACAAGCTGGTTGATTTCATCTACCATGAAACTTTTACCGAACATATTTTTGACCACGCCTGAGGGAACCTTACCCTGACGGAAACCTTTAATGTTTGCTTTCCGCGCGTAATCTTTAATTTTTTTATCTACTGAAGGAAGATAGTCGGACTCCTGAATTGAAATTCTGATGGTTCCGTCGGTGATGCTTTTTTTGTCGAGGGTAATATTCACGGTTCTGTTACGCATTAAGGCCGGATTAACCCGGTTCGGTTGAAAATATGGGAACTTTTATTCCCTTTAAAAAAAGTGCGCATGGAGGGACTCGAACCCCCACGCCTTTCGGCACCAGATCCTAAGTCTGGCACGGCTACCAATTACGCCACATGCGCTTTTTACTAAAAAGGCCTCAAAAAATAGAAATTTGACGCCTTTGAATGTAAAAGAGGTGCAAATTTATTCATTATTAGCTCCCGTGAAAGCGCAAGGCCGTTCCTCTTTCGTATTTTTATAAGTTACTGAAGGGAATGTGATGACTATGGTCCAGAATCCGGAATTTGAGAGGAAAGAAATTATTAACAGATACCGTCGGTTGCTGAGGGTTTCCAGGCCTCTTTTTCAGGAGGGTGATTCCAGGCTTGTGCGCAAAGCCTTCAATCTTGCCCTGGAGGCCCATAAAAATATGCGCCGTAAGTCCGGAGAGCCATACATTTTTCATCCTATTGCTGTTGCCGAGATTTGTGTTGCGGAGATTGGTCTTGGGACAACCTCGATTATTTCTGCGCTTGTTCATGATACGGTGGAAGACACCGATATAGAGCTCAAGGATATTGAGAGAATGTTTGGCAGAAAGGTTTCCATGATTGTTGACGGACTTACTAAAATTAAAGGGGTCTTTGGTCAGGAAACTTCGGCACAAGCTGAGAACTTCCGAAAAATGCTCTTCACCCTTTCAGAGGATGTAAGAGTGATCCTGATTAAGCTGGCAGACCGGCTGCACAACATGCGAACGCTTGACAGCATGCCTCGCAGCAACCAGCTGAAGATTGCATCAGAAACTATTTATCTGTATGCACCTCTAGCGCACCGCCTTGGCCTGAATGTCATCAAAACCGAGCTGGAAGACCTTTACCTTAAGTTTACTGAAGCCGAGGCCTACCATGACATCACAAGAAGACTGGAGGAGGGCAAGGCAACACGAATAAAATTCATTCGCACGTTCATGCAGCCTGTAAAGGAAGAGTTGGACCATCTGAATGTAAAGTACGAAATCAAGAGCAGGCCAAAGTCCATTTATTCTATCTGGAGTAAAATGCGAAAGCAGAATATTCCATTTGATATGGTTTATGACATCTTCGCTGTGCGTATCATCATTGATGCGCCGCTGGAACAGGAGAAGTCCTTATGCTGGCAGGTTTACTCGATTGTCACAGATTTCTACACACCTAACCCTGACAGGCTCAGAGACTGGATCAGTACACCAAAGGCCAACGGGTATGAGTCGCTTCATACCACTGTTATGGCCAGGAACGGGCAATGGGTAGAGGTGCAGATCAGGACCAGGCGGATGGATGAGATTGCAGAAAAGGGATATGCTGCCCACTGGAAGTACAAGGACAATCAGGCCAGGTATGAATCCAATCTTGAGAAGTGGCTTGTGCGTGTCCGAGAAGTGCTTGAGCGGCAGGATTTATCTGCTCTTGAATTTGTAGATGATTTCAGAGGCAATCTTTTTAATGAAGAGGTTTTTGTCTTTACCCCTCGCGGCGAATTGAAAACTTTGCCTGTAGGTGCTACTGCGCTTGATTTTGCTTTTGAAATTCACTCTGACATCGGTTCCAGATGCATCGGAGCCAAGGTTAATCAGAAGCTGGTACCTATTAATCATGTGTTGCGAAATGGTGATCAGATTGAAATTCTTACCTCAGGAAAGCAGAAGCCAAATGAGGACTGGCTTCGGTTTGTGGTCAGTTCAAAGGCCAAATCCAGAATCAAGGAATCCATTAAGGAAGTTCGCCGGAAAATAGCAGAGCAGGGCAAGGAACTGATGCAGCGTAAGTTCAGGCAGCTGGGTATAGAAATGACACCTCAGTTGATGGAACAGATGCGTTTGTTTTTCAATGAATCATCTAATCAGGAAATCTGGTTTAAGATCGGGAGGGGTATTCTGACCGTTGCAGATTTCCGACGCTTCAAGGAGCGACGTTCCCAGGGCCTGATAAAGCCAAAGGTGGCAGAATCACAAGTGCAACCTGAAAAGCTCAATGGAACCAGGGCCTCAAACGACACCCTGCTGATTGGTGAAGACATGGATGTGGTGGAGTACAAGCTGGCCAAATGTTGTACCCCCATCCCGGGCGATGAGGTTTTTGGATTTGTTACAGTCAGTGAGGGAATAAAAATTCACAGGACAACCTGTCCAAATGCTCCGGAACTTCTTGCCAACCACACCAACCGCGTCATCAAGGCAAAATGGACCAGTCAGTATGAGGTTTCCTTCCTTACGGGACTAAAAGTAATGGGCACCGACCGGGTGGGATTAATCAATGATGTTTCAAGAATTATTTCTGAAGAGCTTAAGGTGAATATGAGTTCCATTTCCTTTCGTACGGATGCAGGAATTTTTGAAGGTGAAATCATGTTATATGTCAATGATACCCGCCATCTGGAGTTGCTGATTGGTAAACTTGAAGAGGTAGAGGGTGTTGTAAGGGTGAGCCGTTTTGATTCAAGAGGAAGCTGAATTTCAGAGTTCCGGAATTATCAGGTGCCTTTAACATTATCCTGAAATTTTTCAGAATGACTGAATTCCTATAAGTTTGAAAAGCATGAAGTCACAATCTAATGTCACAACCCTTCCTGAGGAAGTTCGCCGGAAATTCACTGAGTTTCTGGAATCAAAGTCTCTTAGGAAAACCGGTGAACGCTATGCCATTCTGGAAGAGATCTATACTTCGGAAGGACATTATGATGCGGATTCATTATTTCTCATGCTCAAGAAAAAACATCAGGTCAGCCGCGCAACCGTTTATAATACCCTTGATTTGCTGGTGGAATGTGAGCTTGTGATGAAGCACCAGTTCGGAAAAAATCAGGCTGTCTATGAAAAATCCTGGGGAAGTCGACAGCATGACCACCTGATATGCATTGACTGCCGGCAGGTGGTTGAATTTTGTGATCCGCGTATTCAGACCATTCAGAATACGGTAGAAGACCTTCTTCAGTTTGATGTGTTGAGTCACTCACTGGTATTGCACGCCAGTTGCAGGAAGTCCAATTGTAAAAACCGGCCTTCATGACTTTTGATGCCGGAGTATCCGGGCAAAAGCTTCTGATCCGATTTCATGGCGATCTTACCGGTGATGGTAAATCTGAAGACCTCGAGGCAGTTGTTGAAAGGGAGATTACAACAGGAGTGCGTATATGCATTGCGGATCTTTCCGGCGTCCGGTATATGAACAGCAGTGGCATCGGAATCTTTTTAAGGATGTTTACCCGGTTCAGGAATAAAGGTGGCGAGATGTACCTGATAAATCCTCCTGAGCATCTAAGCCGTTTACTGGTGGTATCAAAGCTTCAGTCTCTTTTTCCGATAATAAATTCAGCTGATGAAGTTCCTTCACCTGAAGGAAAACCTTAAGATTGCACCTGGTAATTAATTAACCAGAAAAGGCAGTATGAAAGTTGATGTTTTGCTCGGTTTGCAGTGGGGCGATGAAGGGAAGGGTAAGATCGTGGATGTTTTTGCTCCCAAATATGATGTGGTAGCAAGATTCCAGGGCGGACCCAATGCAGGTCATACCCTTGAGTTCGATGGTAAAAAGCATGTTTTGCATCAGATACCATCAGGAATTTTCAGGGCCAATACCATTAATATTATTGGTAACGGGGTTGTACTTGATCCAGTAATTTTCAAAGCTGAAATTGAAAAGCTTAGTGGCTCTGTTCCAGGCGTGGCATCAAACCTATTTATTTCCAAAAAGGCCACACTGATTTTGCCAACACACCGGCTGCTTGATCAGGCTTATGAAAAAGCCAAAGGGGACCGCAAAATCGGATCCACACTCAAGGGTATCGGACCAACCTATCAGGATAAAATCGGACGTCAGGGTCTTCGGGTGGGTGACATTCTGTCTTCGGATTTCATTCAGCGGTTTACCCATCTGGCTGATATTCATCTTGATATTCTTAATGATTATGGAATTGAGTTTGATTTTAAACTTCTGCGTGAGCAGTTTCTGGAAGCTGTTGAGTTTTTAAAGGGTTTTAAACTGATTGACAGTGAATACTTTATTAATCAGTGCCTGAGAGAAGGCAAGACCATTCTTGCTGAAGGCGCCCAGGGGGCATTGCTGGATATTGATTTTGGAAGTTATCCTTTTGTGACCAGTTCAAACACTGTTGCGGCAGGAGCCTGCAATGGTCTTGGTGTTGCACCTCATGCTATCGGTGAGGTCTATGGTATTTTCAAGGCTTACAGCACCAGGGTTGGCAGCGGACCATTCCCAACCGAATTATCTGATGAGACCGGCGAGAAAATCAGGAAGCAGGGGAATGAATTTGGCAGCACCACGGGCAGACCACGCAGATGTGGCTGGCTGGATTTGCCTGCCCTTAAGTATTCCATTATGATTAACGGGGCATCCCGGCTATTGATGATGAAGGCTGATGTTTTGAATGATTTCGAGACCATTCGGGTGTGCACCCATTATCGTTTGCCCGATGGCACGGTGACTGACCAGATTCCTTTTGATATATCAAATATTAATGTTGAGCCTGTTTACAAGGATGTTAAAGGCTGGAATTGCTCATTGGCCAATGCTTCTGTAGACAATATGCCAGAGGAGTTGAAGGACTATGTTCAGCTAATTGAAACGGCCTTATCAGTACCTGTCATGGTGCTTTCGGTTGGTCCTGACCGGACACAAACTATCATTTTATAGGTTTTTTCCCCTAAAAGCAGCTCTTAACCTGCATTTTAGTGTATTCCCCTATAATTTTTTCGGGATGGTTTTGGATTTTGAATCTACAGACCATACTTTTGCACTCCCATTTTGAAAATGGTGCGGATAAAGGCTGAAAAGCCACATTTAACTAACGAAAGAGTTAGTTAAGGAGTTCTTTGAATAGATGAATTGATAG
>JBMTCO010000048.1:0-18579 GCA_049430945.1 Cyclobacteriaceae bacterium | reverse complement strand
CCTTCTACCAGAACATTACCTTGATCATCCTTCATTGAGTGAAGCAGACCTGAAAGCATCTGACCTGGCACCGGAGCATAGTTACCATAATGACCGGAGTGAAGCGGACGAATGGGGCCGAAAACGGTCAGCTCCATAGCGGTTACACCTCTACCCCCGAATTTTAATGTTGGAGCGCCTGTCTGAAACACCGGACCATCAACAAGCATCCATGCAGTAACATCTTCAAAAAGGTGTTTATATTTTTTAAGAATTGAACTTACATGAGGAGAGGAAGATTCTTCTTCACCATCAAAAAATAATTTGATGTTAGACGTGTAATCAATTCTGGCATTCCTGAGACCATCTATTGCTGCCATCAGAGAGATGATCGGTGCTTTGTCATCACTTGCCGAACGTGCATAAATGCGCCACTCTTCCGAAACCGTATCTCCTACTTTGGGAAATGGGATTTGTTTTCCACCCTGGTACATCGCCTTATCATAGAGGACAGGCTTAAATGGATTATTTTTCCATCCGGAGGGGTCGGCAGGCTGACCATCATAATGGACATAAAAACAGAGTGTTCTTGTTGCACCCGGTACTATTCTCTCGCCATAAACAACAGGTGGCGACCCGGGATATTCAAGGAGCTGCATAGAGAACCCTCTCTTATTAAAAATCTCTACAAGTAAATCCGCATTTCTTCTGATGTTAACGGAGTCAGAAGCATGATTGGGTATAGAAAGCAGGCGACTAAATTCTCCGAGTATATTATGGCTTTCCATTCCAATCCACCTGCGTACTGCCTGAACTGATTCAGGCTGAGCGGTGGTTATAAACGGGCTGAGGATTATAAATAAAAATGTGATTTTGAGTTTCATTTTGGTCGGTTTTCAACTTGTAACAGAACCAAAATACAGAAAGTAACTTATAAAGTTATTAGATTAGTGATCTATGAAAATAATGATCAAATAAATCCCATATAATATGAGATCCTCCAGACGAAATTTCATGCGAAAAGCTTCACTGGGTGCAGCCGGACTAATGGTAACCGGACATTCATCTACATTTGGATTTTCAGCCTCCTCTTACCGGAAGATCATGGGAGCTAACGACCGTGTTCGGGTGGGTATTATTGGTTTTTCTGACAGATTCAGAAGTTCACTTTTGCCCTCTTTTCTGGCAGTTAACAAGCAATTAAATTTTGAAATTACTGCACTGTCTGACATCTGGCGTCTGCGACGTGAAGAAGGGCAGGCATACCTGAAAAATAAATCAGGATCTGCGATTGCTGTTTATCCAAACAATGAGGCATTGTACCAGGCTGGCAACACAGATGCTGTAATTATCAGCACAGCAGATTTCCAGCATGCAGTGCATTTAACTGAAGCTGTCCGTGCGGGAAGGGACGCCTACGTTGAAAAGCCCTTTGCGGAGACTATGGAAGATAACCGGAATGCACTCAGAGCTGTAAAGGAAACAGGTAAAATTGTTCAGGTTGGTTCACAAAGACGCAGCGGGCTCAACTACAAAGCAGCAGCAGAATTTATTCAGTCAGGTCAATTCGGCCCTGTCACCATGGTGGAATTAACCTGGAACGTGAACCAGCCGGGAAGATGGAGAAGACTTGAGGCAGTAAAAAAAATGCAGGAGGCCGATACAGACTGGAAAAGATATCTGATAAACAGACCTTTTGAGCCATTCAATGCGAGGAAGCATCTTGAGTTTCGGTTATTCTGGCCATACTCGTCCGGGTTACCGGGTCAATGGATGAGCCACCAGATTGATACAGTGCATTGGTTTACCGGATACCAGCATCCGAGAAGTGTGGTTGCCAATGGCGGCATTTACTGGTGGAAAGACGGGAGGGAAAACTGGGATACCATAACTGCTGTATTTGATTACGGGCCGGCCCAGGATCCGGGCAATGGTTTTCAGGTAACATTTGCATCACGTATGCACAATGGAGATGAGAACCCTAAAGAAGTTTATTACTCAAATGGCGGTGAGATGAACCTTAACACAAATAAAGTTTCAGGTGCCGGAGGATTAAGAGAAGAGTTTGCAAGGGCGATGAATCTAGGTGCAAATATTTTAAACGAGAAAGACCTTGGTCAGGTCCAAAAGGTTGAGACCGCTGCCGACACAGGTGGTGATTACCTTACCACGGCGCATATGAAAAACTGGATGGAATGCGTACGGTCACGGAAGCAGTCGAATGCTCCGGCAGAAGCAGGGTATGCCCATTCAGTAGCTTGTATTATGACCACAGCCGCAGTACGAACAGGTGCGCGGGCTACATTTGACCCGGTTAATCAGGAAGTTCTGGCAGGAGGGAAAATATTTCATATCTGACCTATTGTAAACAATCAGAAAAAAAACTAAAAGAAGTCTGTTCAAATAACCCTTGCAATTTTGCAACCTCAGAATAAATTACTCCTAAAAACCTTTTTAGAATAAATTAAAAATCAAAAGTGACTGTGACTTTGGTGATAATCCCCGGATCTGACTCCATTTTAATTTTCGCATTATGAATTTTGAAAATTCGGTCAGCCAGGGGAAGTCCAATACCATATCCTTTGGTGGATTTAATTTTATCGACCCTGATTCCGAATTCAAAAATATTCTTCAGGTCCCCTTCCCTGATACCAGGTCCATGGTTAGTAATGGTGACTTCAATACAATTCAGGGCGCAATTCATTCTGACATCAACGAATTTATCAAAGGAATACTTTCCGGCATTTTCAATCAGATTTTGAAATGCAGTCCGAAGCAAGTAAGGATTTCCGGAGATAGTCATCTCCTGTTCATCTTCAGGAACCGGAAGAATAGCAAAATCAACCCTGTAGCCTGCCGGTAATCCGTGGATCCGGTCCCTGACCTCCCACAATATTTCATCAATCCTTACAGGCACAAAATTATAACTTGAAGGATCATGTCGGACTAAAGTAAGGTCGAGCAGACTTTGGGTAAGCAAGCTCATTTCCCGGACATCATCCAGAACAGACTGAAGTGTCTCTTTATAGATATCAGGTTCTCTGTCACGCAGTAGCGTCACTTCAATCTGTGATATGATCTTGGTTATAGGATTTTTAATTTCATGAGAAACATTGGCAACAAACGTCTTCTGGAGATTAACCGAGTTTTCAATACGTGAAAGCAAATCATTTATAATCCGCACAAGCTCCCCGATTTCATCCACGCTTTCAATGCCGCCAAGACGATGTTTAAAATCAGTCGCAGGAATGGCCTGGACTTCCTTGATGGTTTTTTTCAGAGGTTTAAGCGCACGCGATGCAAAGACCCAGCCGGTGAGGGCAATAATTGCAAGCATCATTACAAAGATGGAAACCAACAGAAAGCGAAGCTGTAACAGCCAGGTAATTTTTTCGTCAGGCCTGGCGCCAGAAAAAACAATGAATGATTCCCCGGATTCAGAGGTAATATTCAGGCCTATGAACCTGTGGGTGTCGGAGGTAAAAGAAATTAATTCGCTGTTTTCAAACAATCTTATTTTACCGGCAATATCCGGAATTACCACTGTGTCATTGCTGTTATAAAATTTTATACCTGTTTCAGACACAATCATTGTTTTTTCAGCCGGCAATCTGGACGTTCTGTTGATGTCGATTAGCTTCATTTCAGATGAATCCCGTTGAGCAATATTCATCCATTGTGAAAAAGTGGTCTGGGCGCGTGCCTTCAGCCGATCATCAAAATAATTCTCAGCGGTTCTTTCAGTAAAAAAATACAAAATCAGAGCTGAAATCAGGAAAAGCGCACTTACCAGAATCGTAAACTGAAGGGTTAACCGCTCACGTATCCTCATAGCCCTGCCTTATCCGGATCTCTCATTTCATAGCCAATACCAAAGTGCGTTATAATAAGCTTAGGAGAAAATTCAAGATCAATTTTTTTTCGAAGGTAATTGACATAAACTTCTACCATATTGGTCCCTGTTGCAAAATCAATTTTCCAGACGTTACGGGAAAGATCACTTTTTGAGAGAATCTTATTTCGGTTAAGCATAAAATACTTTAAAAGTTCCATTTCCTTTGGTGTAAGGCTTAACGCGTGGCCTGCGCGGGAAACTTTTTTGGCCTCCACATCAAATATCAAGTCGCCGACTGTAAGATTATTTTCAGCTGGTCGTTTATGCCTGCGGGCTAAATTCCGGACACGTGCTACGAGTTCCTCAAATGCAAAAGGCTTTATCAGGTAATCATCCGCCCCACTCTCCAGGCCTGAAACCACATCTTCAGTGCTTCCAAGCGCGGTCAACATAAGTACCGGAGTGTTTGATCCTGTTTCCCGGATTGACTTACAGATATTCTTACCATCAATTCCCGGAAGTACCAGATCTGTGATGACAAGGTCGTGGGTATTAGCGTTAAACATGTCACGACCTGTAATTCCATCTGTAGCCACATCAACCTCAAAACCCTTTTCCTCCAGGCCCAGTTTAAGGAACTGAGCAGTTTTTACCTCATCTTCAATAAGTAAAATATGCATAGTGCAATATATTTTCCCCCGGAATTTGAAATTTAAAGCTAAAGCATCAACACTCAAACAATCGGCCAGGAATTAAAGGTCAAAAAAAAGACCAAAGCAAATGCTTTGGTCTTTTTTTGGAAAATAAATTATCAGGCCTTCTCTGCTTTGCGACGGCTCAAGTCTATAACGACCGGAGCAGCAATGAAGACTGAAGAATAAGTGCCAATTACAATACCCACCAGAAGGGCGAATGAAAAACCTCGGAGCACCTCACCACCAAATAAAAACAGAATCAGAACGACAATCAGGGTTGTTCCTGATGTAATTAAGGTCCTGCCTAAAGTGTTATTAATGGCAGAGTTAAATAATGTTATCTGATCTCGAATAGAACCAAAAGTTGCAAATTCTCTGATCCTGTCGAAAATGATTACAGTATCATTTATCGAGTATCCTATTATTGTCAATACAGCCGCTACAAACACCTGGTCAATTTCAAAAGAGAATCCGAGAAAATCAGCAATCGCAAAAATTGAGAAAACAAAAAGGGTGTCATGAATAAGAGCAATAATTGCCCCCATACTGAATTCAATTTTCCGGAACCTTATGAAGATGTAGAAGAAAATTCCGATAATGCTGAAAAGAGCTGCTTCAAACGCAGAATCTTTGATATCGTCCGCAATAGTGGCACCGACTTTTGTGGATGATGAGATCGTGAAATTTTTCTCATTTAAATTCCGATCGTTGTCGGTGAATTCAAGTGCAGTGTGTTTTTGCACACCATTAATGAGCGCTGTCTTTACCTTTTCATCAGCTCCGTCAGATTCATCGTCTACCAGATAAGAGGTCGTTACACGTATTACACTGCTGCTTCCATAATTTTTGACTTCTGTACCTTTTCCTTCAAAAGCCTGACTCAGTGAGTTCCTCATGGCTGTAGCGTCTACGGGATTCGTAAATGCAACCACATAAGATCGGCCGCCCTGAAAGTCTACTCCAAGATTCAAACCACGCACTGCAACCAGTAGCACCCCGATTGTAATCACTGTGGCCGAAAAAATGTATGCCAGTCTTCTCTTTCCAAGAAAATCAATATTGATTTCTTTTGGGACAAAATTTAATGATGTCGAGAAGGACATGGCTGAGGCATCTCCTTTGCGAACCATCCATTCAACAAATACTCTGGAAATGTAAACTGCAGAGAAGAAAGAAGTAGCAATACCAATCATTAATGTTATTGCAAAGCCTTTTATTGGTCCCTGCCCAAGCACAAACAAGAATGCTGCAGTAAGAAAAGTTGTCAGGTTGGAGTCAAAGATAGAAGCGAAGGCACGCTCGTAACCTTTGTTAATTGATTCCACCAGTCTTTTACCACTTGCAAGTTCTTCCTTGATACGTTCAAAAATCAAAACATTTGCATCCACTGCCATGCCCATGGTGAGTACAATACCTGCAATACCCGGTAAAGTAAGAGCAGTGTGCAGCTGAGGCTGAGCCATAATTCCAAGTATGAAGAAGATATTGAATAATAAGGAAATATTGGCAACTAGTCCGCCTTTTGAGTAGTAGGCAAACATGAATAATACCACCAGTCCCAGACCTGCAGCCATTGAGATCAGGCCTTGATTTTGAGCCACCTGACCAAGTGTAGGGCCTACTACCATCTCTTCAACAATTCGGGTAGGTGCAGGGAGTGATCCTGCTTTCAGTGCGGTTGCTAGGTCCTTTGCTTCTTCCTGTGTAAAGGATCCTGTAATCTGTGAGTTTCCATTTGGAATTTCACCCTGTACGGTCGGAGCTGAATAGACATAATTATCAAGCACGATGGCAATTCTGCCCTGAGGATTTGTTGCAGAAGCTTCAGCCGTGATTTTAGCCCACACCTTGGAGCCGGCAGCATTCATACGCATGCTTACACTGTACTTTCCATACTGGTCAAAATCCTGGCGTGCATCTACAATCGTTTCTCCGGTAAGCAATGGCTTACCTGTTCTTCCAACTTCAACAAAATTCAGGGTTACATCATTTATGCCCGGGGTGACCTCAGGATTAGGCTTAACATCCCAGAAAAAAGTCATGTTTCTTGGAATAAGACCGCGAATGTCGGGACGGCGTAACAAGGCATTGATAGTAGCTGTATCCTTCACATCATACATGAAGGGTGCGCCTGGTGTCATCAGTGAATAAATAGGAGAAGTAATAGAATTCTTCAGTGAATCCAGTGCAGACCCTGTGCTGTCCTTGACTTTACTGAGCTGCTGATCCAGCTGACTCAGATTTGTTTTTGATGTGTCCGCTTTGGTTTCATTTCCGGCAACCGGAGCATCGGTTTTAACTGATTCTGCTTTAAAAGCATTTTCCCTGACCACAATATTGTTTATTGACTCAAGTGCCGTGATAAGCGCAGGATCTGTATATTCTACAACTTTCCAGAACTCAAGTCGTGCAACGCCCTGAAGAAGTTTACGAACACGCTGGGGGTTGTCGGCTCCCGGAATTTCAATCTGAATACGGCCCGTGGCAGGAAGTTTTTGAATGTTTGGAGAGGATGTGCCAAACTGATCAATTCTCGTCTTCAGAATGGTAAAGGATCTGTTAATTGCATCATCAACCTCCGCTCTGATTTTTTGTAAAACAGCCTGATCATCATCATTGCTGCTGATGCTTCCCTTGGCTGAAGCAAAATATGCTGATAGTTTTTTGCCTGTAGATTTAGCCTGGTAAGCGTCGTAGAAAAGATCCACAAAATTACCCTGGCTGGTCTTCTGAGCTTCCCGGGCAGATTGTATAAATTCATTGAAATCAGCATCCATTGGATTGTTGCTCATTCCGCGTAATATATCCACAGGAGAAACTTCAAGAACCACATGCATACCACCCTGCAAATCAAGACCCAGACCAAGCTCATTTTCCTTTACCTCTTTGTAAGAATAGTCTATTCCAAGAAAGCTATAGACTGTTTTATTCCAGAGAGAATCTAGGTAACGTTGTTTTACTGAAAGATTTACGTTTCCGGTTTTATCGGTTGCCTTCAGGACCGCCTGCTCTTGAATGTTGCGGGAGACGAAAGTAAACTGAAGATAGAAAAGGCAGAGGAAGGTGATGACCGCTGCCAGAATAATTACTACACCTTTATTACGCATAAATTTATTGATAGTTAAATGAAAAATCTAATAAGAAAAACTCCCGAGAGATTATCCAGAGAAGTAAAAGGAAGGCAGAAAAATCAGGGAGCGTTTGCCCGTATAAGTGATCGAACCAGCGTTTTAAAATAATTATTTACAAAGCTGATTACTGAATTTTTCTTCTCCTCTGACGGAACAGAAGTTTCGGGGCCTGAGTCACCGCAAACAGGGCATTCAAAAACAGTACCTGCAGTTGAACCAGGGATAGCTTCTGAAGGTGCCGAAACATAAGTCTTTGAACTGTCCTTATGTTCACATTCTGATTTTGAGCACTCTTTAAGGCACTGAGCAGAGGGCTGGCCCTTAATTGTGATAAGCTGGCCTCTGAATCCACCGGCCAGAATAATCACCAGGGAGGCAATGAGCCCCGCCACTGTGATCAGCCTGCGATGTGATTTCCGTGTTTCCATAAAGCGGTCACAAAAGTAGAAAAACTGAGCTGAAAGTCAATTTTTACCGGAGATTGCCATTCGGATATGTCCTATAAGGACCTCTGCAGCCTTTTTAAGGTGTTTATTATTAGGCACAATAAGGTCTGATTGATGTTTAAGTGGCTCAATAAGAGCCTCATAAACCGGCATTACATGGTTTTGATACCGATATAAAACATCATCCAGATCATAGCCTCTTTCTACCTGATCTCTTCTGATTCGCCGGCTGAGCTTGATATGGTCCTTGGCTTCAATAAAAATGCGCAGGTCCAATAACCTGCGAACCTGCTCAAAGTACTGGACAAAAAGACCCTCTACAATAATTACGGGAGCCGGTCTGAATTCCAGAAAACCGGGTTCAGAGCCGGGTTTATTAAAAGTATATTCCTGCTTTAGGATTGACTTACCTGAAAGCAGTGTAATAAGATCAGCCTCCAGTGAGAGGTGATCAATGGATTCCGGAAGATCAAAATTCCGAACACCATTTTCATCAACCGGCTGATGGTCTCTGGATTTATAATAATGGTCCTGAGAGATCAGGCAAAGTTCGTTTTCAGTAAGTCCGGATGACAGATGCTGGAGGAAATATGTTTTTCCTGAGCCGCTTCCGCCAGTTATACCAATGATATAGGGCTTTTTCACGGCACGAATTTAATAAGTACGGAACAATTGAAGGTAACCGGTAAAGTTTTACACGCGGTGAGCCCCGAATCAGCATTTATTTTTACTTTAGTGATTCAAACCTAAACGAACCCATGAGTTTATTCATAAAGAAACCTCTTGAAAGTCTGCTGGCGCAAGCCGGTGACTCAGACAAAGGCCTCAAGCGCACGCTGGGTGCAGGAAATCTGATTGCCCTTGGCATTGGAGCAATTATAGGAGCAGGATTGTTTGTACGAACCGCTGCGGCTGCCGGAGATTCCGCAGGTCCTGCCGTCGTCATTTCGTTTATAATCGCAGCGATTGGTTGTGCTTTTGCAGGTCTGTGTTATGCTGAGTTTTCTGCAATGATTCCGGTGGCAGGAAGTGCCTATACTTATGCCTATGCAACGATGGGTGAGTTTGTTGCCTGGATTATCGGCTGGGCCCTTGTGCTGGAATATGCGCTTGCGTCCGCCACAGTTTCAATTGCATGGAGTGAATACCTGAATAACCTGTTAATAAGTTTTGATCTTGGGCAAATCCCATATCAGTGGACGCACTCACCTTTTGAAACTTCAGCTGATGGTGTGACAGGTATTATGAACCTGCCGGCATTTTTTATTGTGGCTGCCCTTTCACTGATTCTTGTAAAAGGAACTCAGGAGTCAGCACTTGTCAATGCAATTATTGTTATTGTAAAGGTTTCAATCGTGCTCATCTTTATTGCACTCGGATGGGGCTATATCAATACAGACAACTATACACCGTTTATGATTCCTCAGGGCCCCGGCCATGAAGGTTTCTTTGAATTCGGCTGGGGGGGTGTTCTCAACGGCGCGGGTGTGGTATTCTTTGCTTTTATAGGGTTTGATGCTGTTTCAACTGCGGCACAGGAAGCTAAAAACCCAAAGCGTGATATGCCTATCGGCATTCTCGGATCTCTCATTGTATGTACTATTCTTTACATCCTTTTCTCGCATGTTCTTACCGGAGTAGCAAATTATAAGGACTTTCAGCTGGCCGGAAAAGAAGCATCTGTTGCTTATGCCATTCAGACATATATGAGCGGCTATGAGTGGCTTGCAAAACTCATCACCCTCGCGATCCTAGCAGGTTTTTCTTCTGTAATTCTTGTAATGCTGATGGGGCAGTCCCGGGTTTTTTATTCTATGTCTAAAGACGGACTTATCCCTCCTGTTTTTTCTGACCTGCATCCGAAGTTCCGGACTCCCTGGAAATCCAACCTGATACTTTTATTCTTCGTTGGAATTTTTGCTGCGTTTGTTCCGGGCAGTGTTGCCGGAGACCTTACAAGCATTGGAACATTATTCGCCTTCGTTCTGGTTTGTGTTGGCATTTGGGTGCTCAGAGTTAAGAGTCCAGACATCAACCGTCCTTTTAAGACACCGCTTGTGCCGTTTGTACCCATCATGGGCATACTGGTTTGTTCGGCTATGATCATCTCGCTGGACAGTCTGACACAACAGGCTGCACTGGGCTGGATGATTGTCGGATTGTTTGTCTATTTTCTGTACAGTAAAAAGCACAGTCACCTCAGGAAAAATTCCTGATTACATGCCATTCGCTGACTCATCGGTGATGGTCAGGACAAAGCCCTGAAGACTTGATTTATAAATTCTCAACGGACGCCAGGCGGGACCTCCCACTGGCGTTCCGTCTTCCAGGCTAAAGGTTGAACTGCAGCAAAAGTCGGTCAGAAATAATCTGGAAGGATCTACCTCCACCGTTGCACAGGCTTCAAAGGGGCGTAGGCTGCAGTTGCGCTCAAAGGCCACGTAGTTACCTGGTGATTTTCTGGAAATGATGATGCCCTTCACGCCTTTATTGTTCACCTCATAAATACCGCCATCGATTCGAAGTTGCGCGTATTCAGGGAAACTCAGGTCTATGATAATGTCATCAAAAAATGCAGGAGGGATCGGATCGTCATATAGATCCTCTTTGCATGAAAATAAAAATAACAGAAAGGCTATCGACCAGACTTTCATTTCAAAGGATCAGACAACAGTTTTGAATTGTCTGAGGAATCGGATGTCATTCTGCGAAAACATTCTTAAGTCACTTATTCCGTAACGAAGCATGGTTACCCGCTCAATACCCATGCCGAAGGCAAAACCTGTATATTCTTCAGGATCAACGCCTGCATTTTGAAGAACATTCGGGTGGACCATTCCTGAGCCTGCTATTTCAACCCAGCCTGAATGTTTACATACATTACAACCCTTTCCCTTACAAATGAGGCAGGAGATATCAATTTCTGCACTTGGCTCTGTGAATGGAAAGAATGAAGGTCTTAACCTGATTTTGGTTTCAGAGCCGAACATTTCTTTTGCAAAATGATACAGCGTCTGTTTCAAATCAGCAAAGCTTACATTTTTGTCCACATATAATCCCTCCACTTGATGGAAGAAGCAATGAGCACGGGCGGAGATGGCCTCATTTCGGTATACACGACCGGGCATGATGGAGCGTACAGGAGGCTTCTTACGCTCCAGAAGTCTTATCTGAACATTTGAAGTGTGGGTACGAAGCAGGATATCAGGATTTTTTTCAACAAAAAAAGTATCCTGCATTTCTCTTGCCGGATGATTTTCCGGAAAATTCAGTGCTGAAAAATTGTGCCAGTCATCTTCTACCTCAGGGCCGTCCTCCACATTAAAACCAAGTCGCTCAAATATTTCAATGATTCTGTACCTTGTCAGTGTCAGCGGATGCATATTTCCGATATGATCCTGAGATACAGGCAGGGTGAGATCGGGTGCATCAGCATTTTCGGGAGAATTTCCGGACAGGCTCTGAAAAGAATTGAGCCTCTCTTCCGCCAGCTGCTTGAGTGCATTTAAAACTTTTCCCAGTTTCTTTTTTTCTTCCGGAGAGGCATCTCTGAACAAGTCAAAAAGTGCCGGAATGGCTCCTTTTCGGCTTAAAAAACGAATTCGGAAGTCTTCCGGTGTCCCGGAGGTGCCGGGCTGGAAAGACTGAACTTCCTGTTCTATCTGCTGTACCTGTAATTCAAGACTCATAAGATGAGGGTGCTTCAGGCGGCAAAGCTAATGATTATGGCCGTTTGAGGTAATTGCGAATCTGATAAGCTAGGCTTATTGATGGTCTGGCTTCCTCTAGTCCAAAGCCATTGCCTTCAAGAATGGACTGGTAACTTTTGGTATGTAGCTCCGTAAATCCGTCGCTGAATTCAATCTCTTCTCCATCCATGGTAAGGGACCGGAATGTCCTTTTACCTGTTGCACGAATTTCTTCCGGAATATTCAGATAGTTGATGCTGAGATTCCATTTAACACGGGCGCGTTCAAGTTCAATATAACCACGAGCTGAATCATTCGTTAACTCATAAACCTCAAGACCTTTAACAGGCCCAAATACCCAGATGAGCATGTCAAAGAAATGAATTCCGATGTTGGTGGTTATTCCTCCCGATTTGGAATCATCGCCCTTCCAGCTGATGTGGTACCAGTTACCACGTGAAGTAATGTAAGTCAGGTTGACATCATAAACTTTTTCCGCAGGACCATTTTTTACCTTCTCTCTCAGGTTGATAATGGCAGGGTGATGGCGCAGCTGAAGAATATTAAATACTTTTTTTCCGGTCTCTTTTTCAATTTCTGCAAGTGCATCAATATTCCAAGGATTTAGTACCAGCGGCTTTTCACATATGGCATCAGCGCCATGGCGTAATGCAAAGCGAATATGTGAGTCATGCAGATAATTCGGAGAGCAAATACTTACAAAGTCAATTTTCCGCAATTGCCTTTTCAATTTATCCAGGTGCCTGTCAAAACGCTCAAACTCCGTGAAGAAATCCGCCTGAGGAAAATAAGAATCCATAATTCCGACGGTATCCGATTTATCAAGAGCCGCAACAAGTGTGTTCCCTGTATCCCTGATTGCAGCAAGATGTCTTGGTGCAATGTAACCGGCCACGCCTATCATGGTAAAGTTTTTCATAGTGTTCTGGTTACTCTTCCATTTGAAAGAAGGTACTGCTGGCCCGACTCCGGACAGGTTGCTTTACCATCAGGACCAAACTTGAGTTTATGACCGTATTCACTCATCCAGCCTGTTTGCCTGGCAGGATTGCCGATCACCAGTGCATAGGCGGGCACTTCTTTTGTAACCACAGCACCTGCACCTATAAATGCAAATTCGCCAATCGGGTTTCCGCAGACAATTGTTGCATTTGCTCCAATGGTTGCTCCGCGTTTAACAAGAGTGGATCGGTATTCATTTTTTCTGGCTACCGCACTTCGGGGATTCATGACATTGGTAAAAACCATCGAAGGGCCGAGAAAAACATCGTCCTCGCATTCAACGCCCGTGTAAATGGATACATTATTCTGAACCTTAACACGGTCGCCCAATTTAACCTGAGGAGACACAACCACATTCTGACCAAGGTTACAGTTTTCACCAATCACACAGCCTGTCATAATATGGGCAAAATGCCATATTCTGGTTCCTCCACCTATAGTGCACCCCTCATCAATCACTGCGGTAGGATGGGCAATAAATTCCGGGGTTTCAGACATGGAAAAAATTTCGGATGCAAGTGCAAATATACTCCAATGTCTCGCTATTCATTTCAGTATGAACCGGCAAAGAGATGACCGATTCTGAAAGCCGTTCTGCTACCGGGAAAGCCCCGGGGCCTGATTCAGTGTGGCGGTAGGCTTCCTGGAAATGAAGAGGAATAGGGTAATAGATCATGGTAGGGATACCCTTTGATTCAAGGAAAGCTTTTAGCTCATCTCTTCTGCTGACCTGAAGGGTGTACTGGTGAAAGACATGTGAACTGTAAGACATGCGTAGCGGTGTCTGTAACCCCGGGATGTCACTGAGATGGCGGTCGTAATAATCTGCAACTTCCCTCCTGCTTCTTTCATATTCAGGAAGATGCCGAAGTTTAACATCAAGTATTGCAGCCTGCATGGTGTCGAGCCTGCTGTTGACACCCACCAATTCATGATGATACTTTTTACGCTGACCGTGATTGGCAATTATTCTGATGCGCTCGGCAAGTTCAGGATTGCCGGTAAATAAGGCACCCCCATCGCCATAGCATCCAAGATTTTTGGATGGGAAAAAGGAGGTTGTCCCGATGATGCCCATGGTACCGGCCTGTTTCTTACGGCCGTCAGAGAAGGTATAAACTGCACCAAGCGCCTGAGCGGTGTCTTCAATAACATGCAGTCCATGTGCGCCGGCAAAGGCCAGAATTTCTTCCATGGGAGCACATTGTCCGTATAAATGAACCGGAACAATAGCTTTGGTTTTTGCCGTCAAAGCAGCGTTTAATTTTTTGTGATCCAGATTGAAATTAACCGGATCTACATCTACAAAAACAGGTGTCAGTCTCAGCAACGCGATTACCTCAGCCGTAGCCACATAAGTATGAACCGGAACAATGACCTCATCACCCGGTTGTAAATTCAAGGCCATCATGGCAATCTGAAGTGCATCTGTTCCGTTCGCACATCCAATCACATGCGGTGAACCGGTATATCTTTCAAGTGCGTTGGTGAACTTCTTTACCTGGGGGCCCTGAATAAATGCCGTTTCATTTAAAACACCGTCAATGGCAGCGGAAATATCATCCTTGATTTTTAGATACTGACCATGGAGGTCAACCATCTGAATCTTTTTCATTTTGATGTCGCAATTTTCTGCTGCCAGTTCCAGGCATGCCTCATAGCCTGCTCCAGGCTGAAGGCCGCATGCCAGTTCATGGCTGTCTGTATGCGTGAGGGGTCCGCAAAAACTTTGATAACATCACCCAGGCGCCTTGGACCAATCTGATAATTAAGTGTTAATCCGTTTGCCTGTTCAAAAGTTTTAATCAGCTCGAGCACTGAAACACCTTTGCCGGTTCCAAGATTAAATGCCTCGAAATATTTTCCTTTTTTTTCTCTCAGATAATTTAGTGCCTGAACATGTGCCCGCGCCACATCAGAAACATGAATATAATCCCTGATACATGAGCCGTCCGGCGTATCGTAGTCATCACCGAAAACCGTAAGTGTTTCACGTATTCCCGCAGCTGTTTGCGTAACATAGGGCAAGAGGTTGTTGGGAATTCCTACCGGTAGCTCACCAATCATTCCCGAAGGATGCGCGCCAACCGGGTTAAAGTATCTCAATGAGACAATTTTGTAACCGGTCGGGAAAGAGTCCTCCAGTATCCGTTCACACATCTGTTTGGTTGCCCCATATGGTGACTCCGCTTTTTTAAACGGTGCATTTTCAGTTACCGGAATCACATCAGGCTGACCGTAAACCGTACACGAAGAAGAAAATATGAGATCCTCTACGCTGTATTGCTTCATTTTTTCAAGAACTGAAAGCAGACTGTTTATATTGTTACGGTAATATTTCAATGGCTCTTGCACAGATTCACCAACTGATTTAAATGCAGCAAAGTGCATGACTGCACTGATGTCCTTTTCAATCTTAAAAACATCGCCAAGCCACTTGGCATCACCGCAGTCTCCGTGATAAAATTTCATGTCCTTGCCAAAAAGTTCTTTCAGGCCATTGAGCAGCGTATTATCACTTGCAGATAAATCATCCACTATGACAGGGTCATAACCGGCCTCCACCAGTTCAACAACAGTGTGCGCTCCGATAAATCCTGCGCCACCTGTAACAAGTATTTTTCCTTTTGAATCCACTTAGAGTCTTGCCGTGATTTTATCTTTCTGAAGTATGCCTTTCACATCAAAGATAACTGAAGACGCTTCGGAAAATGCATTCAAATCCATTTCGGTGAATTCATGATGCGCAACAGCAAGTACCACAGCCTGATATTTTTTTTCAGGTTTTTCAATCAGTGAGAGTCCGTATTCATTCCGGACCTCTTCATGATCGGCATGAGGATCAAAAATACTTACGTTGATACCGAAACTTTTCAGCTCCTGAACGATATCCACCACCCTGCTGTTACGGATGTCAGGGCAGTTTTCTTTGAAAGTGATTCCGAGAACAAGCACATCCGCATTGTTTATGGGATGTCCGGCGCGGGTCATGAGCTTGACCACACGATTTGCGATGTGCATGCCCATATTGTCATTGATTTTTCTTCCGGAGAGAATGACTTCCGGATGATATCCAAGGCTGTTGGCTTTATACGTGAGGTAATAGGGATCTACGCCAATGCAGTGGCCTCCGACAAGCCCCGGCCTGAAAGGCAGAAAGTTCCATTTGGTGCCCGCTGCCTCAAGTACCTCAAGGGTATCAATGCCGATTCGTTCAAAAATCAGGGAGAGTTCATTCACGAAGGCAATATTGATATCGCGCTGTGAATTTTCAATGACTTTTGCCGCCTCTGCCACCTTTATAGATGACGCGGAATGTGTTCCTGCAGTAATTATTTTTCTGTATAGCTCATCCACTTTTTCAGCAATGGCAGGCGTGCTTCCGCTGGTGACTTTTTTAATTCCCGGTAAACGGTGTTGCTTATCCCCGGGGTTAATCCGCTCAGGAGAATATCCACAATAAAAATCCTGGTTGAATACAAGTCCACTTACCTTTTCAAGAACCGGCACACAAATTTCCTCAGTACATCCGGGATAAACGGTAGACTCATAGATTACGGTATCGCCTTTCTTCAGTACACTTCCTACAGTTCTGCTGGCAGATTGAAGCGGGCGCAGATCAGGGGCCTTGGCCTCATCTACCGGAGTAGGAACCGTGACTATAAAAATATTAACCTGCCGGAGATCCTCCTGATTGTAGCTGAATCGAAGTCCGCGGGATGAATCAAGTTCTTCTTTTGAAACTTCCAGTGTTCTGTCATATCCTCCGGACAGTTCTTCAATACGCTGACGGCTGATATCAAAACCAACCACATCCGCTACCTTGCCAAATTCAACAGCGAGGGGAAGACCTACATATCCGAGGCCAATAATCCCAATCTTATCTGCCATAACTATTCTATAGGTTAATGTTGTAATATTCTTTGTACCAGTCTACAAACCTGCTGATTCCTTCCTCCGGAGAAGTGGATGGTCTGAATCCTGTTAAAAGGGCAAGGTCTTCTACATCCGCAAAGGTTTCAGGCACATCACCATCCTGCATAGGAAGCATATTTTTTACAGCTTTTCGTCCAAGTTTTTCTTCCAGAAGCTCAATGAATCTGAGCAGTTCAACCGGATTGTTATTTCCGATGTTAAAGACTTTCCACGGGGCGAAGCTTGTGCCCGGATCCGGTTGTAAGGCATTCCAGCCCGGATTTCTATCAGGAGAAAGCGGTATCAGTCTTACAATGCTTTCAATGATGTCGTCCACATAGGTAAAGTCACGCTTCATACGGCCGTTATTGAACACATCAATTGGCTTACCTTCAAGAATCGCCTTAGTAAATAAAAAGAGTGCCATATCAGGCCGGCCATAAGGACCATAAACTGTAAAAAACCTGAGTCCTGTTGAAGGCAGATCAAAAAGGGATGAGTAACAATGAGCCATCAGCTCATTTGACTTCTTACTGGCTGCATAAAGTGACATCGGGTGGTCCACATTCTGATGCACTGAAAAAGGCATGGACTTATTGGCTCCGTAAACAGAGCTTGAAGATGCATAAATCAGGTGTTTGATTTTTTTGTGGCGGCAGGCTTCCAGGATATTGAGAAACCCTTCAAGATTACTTTTAAGGTAAGCGTGCGGATTGGTCAGGGAATAACGGACACCCGCCTGTGCTGCCAGGTTAATCACAGTTGTAAACCCAAAATCAGAAAAGGTTTTATTTAGCCCTTCGGCATCGGTAAGATCAATCTTCCTGAAATTAAAATTTTTGGTTTCAATGAGGATTTTAAGTCTTGACTCTTTCAGAGAGACCTCATAGTAATCGTTAAGATTGTCCAGTCCCACCACTTCGTACCCGAGCGCGCAGAGTCTTTTTGAGAGGTGAAAACCGATGAAGCCGGCTGCACCAGTGACCAGAATGCGTTGTGCCATAAGGGGCGAATTTACATATTATGGCCTATTTGCATTAATTTTGACCTCTTTTAATAAAAAACCATTCTGTCCGGCCTAAAATCAAATCATTGAAAATTTTTCTGCTCAAAGAATTTCGGACTGAGATCAGAAGGCAATCTGCGCTGTCGGCATTGGCAATGTATGTAGTCAGCTCAGTTTTTGTGTGCTATACAGCCATGGGTATTCAGGCAGGAAACCTGAATCCACAAACTTGGAGTGCATTATTCTGGATTATTCTGTTGTTTTCCTCTTTCGGAATTGTCGGTAAAAGTTTCGGAAATGAAGGAAAAGGAGTGCTGATTTATTATCACAGCCTGCTTTCTCCCGGTTCACTGATCCTGGCCAAAATGATTTATGCGATTTTACTTACTTCAGCACTCAGCATAGCAGGCTGGCTGACCTTTATTACTCTGATGGGTAACCCCATAGCAGATACAGGGATGTTTTTGTTATGCTTATTCCTTGGATCATCAGGATTCGGTTCTTCATTAACACTGATATCAGCAATTTCCTCCCGCGCAGGAAACAGTGGTGTATTGATGGCTGTTTTAGGATTTCCGGTTGTGCTGTCCATTGTGCTGCTTTGCATTCGGATAACAAAATATTCAATTGACGGACTGGGGTTGACTGCCGGAACGGATGAGCTGATCTCACTTGGCGGAATCAGCATTATTTCGGCTGCAGCTTCCTTCATTCTGTTCCCTTTTATCTGGAGAAGCTGAAATTAAAAACTATATGAAAAACGGATTAAAATGGCTTACAGTGATCCTGCTGATTTACTCCTGCACCGCAGGACTGCTGCTGGATGTGCCCCGGCTAAGTATTGTGAACGAAACAATCCG
>JBMTCO010000047.1:0-19156 GCA_049430945.1 Cyclobacteriaceae bacterium | reverse complement strand
CAAACAAGGCATTGGCTACGCCAAAATTTCCTTCAGCATTTTCAAAATCAATCGGGTTTACCTTATGAGGCATGGCAGAACTTCCTACTTCGCCTTCCCTGATCTTCTGAGTGAAGTAGTTCATGCTGATGTACTGCCAAACATCACGACTGAAGTCAATAAGGATGGTGTTGATTCTTCTGAGATTATCAAACAATGCCGCAAGATGATCATAGTGCTCAATCTGCGTGGTGGGGTAGCTTCTGTGAAGACCAAGCGTACCTTCAACAAACTGCCGCGCAAAAGCATTCCATTCTATTTCAGGGTATGCAACAGCATGAGCATTGAAATTTCCTGTTGCCCCGCCAAACTTTGCGGCATAAGGAATTTGAGCAAGCAACCCGAGCTGCTCGCGTATCCGCGTTGTAAAAACTTTCAGTTCTTTTCCAAGTCTGGTCGGTGAAGCAGGCTGACCGTGGGTGCGTGCCAGCATGGCCACATCTTTCCATTGATCAGCAAGCGCATCAACAGAATCAATAAGCTTGTGAACCGACGACAGATATTTTTCGGATATAAATTCTTTAATCGATAAGGGAATTGCGGTGTTATTAATGTCCTGAGAAGTCAGGCCGAAGTGCACAAACTCCCGCTCCTGTTGAAGCCCCAGCTCATCAAACTTTGATTTGATGAAATACTCTACAGCTTTAACATCGTGGTTGGTAATCTTTTCTTTTTCCTTGATCCACGCTGCGTCTGACGCAGAGAAATTCAGGATAATCTTTTTAAGAGCATCCTTTTTTGGATCAGGAAGTGATTTAAGTTCGGGGAGGACTGAACACAGTTGAATAAAATATTCAATCTCTACCCGTACCCGGTATCTGATCAATGCATATTCAGAAAAGTATGGCCCTAATTCTTCTGTCTGGGAGGCATAACGCCCGTCAATCGGACTAATGGAAAACAGAGCTTCTGGCACCTGAATTGTTAATTAAGGGCCAAAATTAATGATAAAAAGCCAAAGAGACCTTTAAATCAATTCCAGCCCCAGCCTTCTCTGTACGGAGGATGAACAAACTGATTGGCCGCTTCAAAATTGAGGATGCGCATATTTTTTGCATCCCACAATAACTTTTTACGACCCGGGTACTGATTGTTTTCCTTCATCGAGTAAGAGCGGATGGCCAGATTTCCCATCAGCACAGCCTCCGTGAAAGGACCTGCAAATTCAAACGGCGAGCTTACCTGCATTTTACCATATCCTGCAATACAAGCATCCACCCACTGAGTATAATGTCCGGCTTCCTGGCCTTCAACCCGCGGAATACTTGGCTTCGGAAACTCTGTTTCATTCATTCTGGATGTAGGTAAAAGTTTAGGCGGAATGTTGTAGCTGCCCATGATCTTGCCTTTGGTGCCTTCGAAAATAAATCCGTTGGTACCATCACCCATCTTTTCATCCGGCAGCAATTCTTCAGGACGCTTGGGTATTAGACCGCCATCCATCCAGGTCAGCATAATATTCCCCTTGCCGTCTTTCCGTGGAAACTTAAGATGAATGATGCTGGAGGCAGGACAACTTTCTTTATAGTTAGCTTCGCGGAAGAATCCTTCCCAGGCAGTGGTGGAACTGCATTCAACCTCGGAGGGATAATCAATGGGCAGTGCACGGAATGCAGCATCCATGATATGACAACCCATGTCGCCAAGGGCGCCGGTACCAAATTGCCACCATCCGCGCCAGTTGAACGGAAGATATGCAGGGTTGAAATCAATCATTTTTGAAGGACCAATCCACAGATCCCAGTCAAGTTCAGAAGGAACATCAAACTTACCGGTTGGTGCAGGGATACCCTGCGGCCAAACCGGACGATTGGTCCATGCCTGCACGCCTGTCACATCACCAATAAGTCCGGCATCAATCCATTCCTTAATCTGACGCGCAGGATCGGCAGAGGCATACTGGTTACCCATCTGTGTAACCACTTTATACTTTGTCGCTGCTTCGGTCAGCATCCTGGCTTCCCAGATGTTATGTGTAAGAGGCTTCTGTACATATACATGTTTACCTCGCATCATGGCAGCCATAGCTACAACAGCGTGGGTATGATCAGTGGTTGAAACTGAAACTGCGTCAATACCTTTTGCTTCCTTATCCAACATCACCCTGAAATCCCTGTAATACTTTGCCTTGGGAAAATTTTCCTTTGATTTCACCGCCTGACGGTCGTCCACATCACAGAGGAAAACAATGCGTGCCTTCTTATTTCCTACAGTTTTGCCATCGGGCGAACCCGCAAATCCCGTAAGATCGGTAACACCCTTACCTCCGACGCCGACACCTGCGATATAGAGGGTGTCGCTTGGAGCGATAAAGCCTTTCCCTAAGACAAAGCGTGGAACAATCGTGAAAGCTGCAGCACCTGTGGCGGCCTGAGCAATGAATTTTCTGCGTGAAATCATTTCAGAAAAATTTAGTTAGAGTGTGTAAGATATAAGATTGAAGCCAACCATCAAACAGCAACTATTTGCATCGGTATCCCAGATCTGATAAAATGCTTTTAACGCGTTCCCGGTGATCGCCCTGAATAAGAATCTCGCCATCCTTCGCACTTCCGCCTACGCCGCATTTTGATTTCAGGGTCTTTCCCAAAGATTCAAGATCCTCAGCTTTGCCAATAAATCCTGATACAATGGTTACCTGCTTTCCCGCTCTTCCGCTTTTGTCAAGAAGTACCTTTAACTGTTGCTTTTCCGCAGGAAGTGTTTCAGCTTCCTCTTCACCGGAGTACCGGAATCCGAAAGTTGAATCGGTGGAGTAAACCACACCTTCTCTTTTTTTCCAGTCGTTCTTTTTCATATAGCTTTCACCAAATTGACCACACAAAGAAAATCAGATTTATCAAAATAAGCATCGTTAATGCTATTGCCAGATTAAATCTCGCCTCGCCTTCTTTTCTGATAAAAAACAAAGCAATAACTGTTAGGACTCCGGTCAGCAGAGGCAAAAAGAAGAAATTCAGATATAGAGAAGGATAATTTCCAAAACGATATCCGGATTCAGTTTCAATGCCTTTCAAAAATCCAAGCAGGGGTGATACATGCGCGCGGATAACAGGTTCACGGTGAAATACTTTGTTCTGCGGAAACATGACATTGAACTGATGTCCTTCCCTTGTGTAGAGTATATGATGATGTAAGGTCCGCTGATCCCTTACAACTTCATCCGGCAGAATGTTTTCAGGCATAAAAAAATCTGCCATGAGTAAAATTGTGAAAATCAATGCAGCCCAGATCACATATCCTGAATACCCATAGAGGCGCCTCAGCAGAACAGCATCAGGGTCAGGTCGAGGCGCAGGCCTTTGCCATGGCGGCCTTCGGTACGCAGGATCACGGTGCCTTACAGGCTGAACCGTTTCATCGTTGGCCAGCATTCCATCATAAATCGCTTTTTTAACGGGATCTCCGAGCACTTCCCATGCTTCAGTCACAGCTCTGAATCCGTCGGATGCCTGTGGATGTGGATTTTTATCGGGATGCAGAAGAATCGCCATTCTGCGGTAAGCCCGCCTGATCTCATCCGGCCCGGCATTCCTGGCAACATTCAACAAGGCATAGTAGTCCGTCATCAGACGGAAAAGATAATACAAATGTACGGGCTCTTACGCCTCTTAAATCACATGAGTCAGCACGGGCCTTCTTGAGTGGGTTACCACATCCTCTGCAACACTTCCGGCCAGCACATGAGCAAAGCCTGTGCGACCATGGGTGGCCATGCAAATCATGTCGGCCTTGATCTCATCAGCGAAATAAATGATTCCCTCCTCAGCAGTCAGATCACTGTAAACATTCAGTGTGAAATTTTTCAATCCGATCCTCTTTGCAAAAGTCTGCATATACCGCTTCACGGAACGGTCCCGTTGAAAATCACCGGGTGTATTAATTCGTACCATATGTACAGTTGCGCCGAACAACTCCTGTATACGCCTGACTGCCTGCGAAAAAGATTCCTCCTCTTCCGACATGGAGGTTGCATAGACGATGTTTTTAAATTTGAAATTCAAAGGCTTTTTATGGACCGTCAGCACGGGGCAGTCCATATGCCTGACTACACGCTCTGTGGTGGAACCTAAAATGATTCTTTCCAGGCTATTATTACCACGCGCACCCATTACCACCAGATCAGGTTTGTGATCTGTGATGATGGCCCTGATACCATGGTAAGGATTCCCCAGTTTCAGTTCACCAGTAACAGTTACATTTTTAAATCGCGGGTCCATCACCTGTTTCTCCAGTATTTGCCTTGATTTCTTTATCATTTCATAGGTGAACATGCGCTCTTCAGATTCATTTGGATGGCCTTCTCCGGAAATGGTATAAGACCCTGTCAGAGCCTGCTCCACAACATGAAGTAATGTTATGGCAGCACCGGATTTTTTCGCCAGCTCTACAGCGGTTTCAAGTGCAGCCATTCCGTGCTTTGAAAAGTCAGTGGGAACCAGAATCTTTTTCATAGTCTTTAGATTATGTAAAAGCCAAACCTAAGGAGGTACCACGCCACAGCGCATGACTTAAGGCACGAAATCATCTGATGTTCGTCAGGATTATTGTTGTCCTCGGATTGGGATAATTCCCTTGTTAGACTATTTTTGATCACCCAATCCTGAAAATGAACACACTCAGCAGAAGATTTTTTCTTGTTCTGACGGGACTTTTCATTTCCGGACAAAAAACATTTTCAAAGACTATGAATCCTAAATTTCCTGCCCTTGCACATCATGTATTTTTCTGGCTTAAAAACCCGGATTCCGTCGAAGACCGTAACAAACTGATTGAAGGCATAAAAACCCTTGAAAAAATTGAAACAATACGCGGACTTCATATCGGACTTCCTGCAGACACAGAAAAACGTGATGTTGTCGATGGCAGTTACTCAGTTTGTGAACTGATGTTTTTTGACAACCCCGAAGGCGAGAAGACTTACCAGGTTCATCCGGTCCATCAGAAATTTGTTCAGGATTATTCACATCTGTGGAGCAAGGTAGTGGTCTATGATTCTTTAGAGCAGAAATAAACTGAAAGTCATGACCATTGAAGTCCTGCTTCGGTACATTCATTTTCTGAGCATCCTGCTGATCACAGCAACACTGGCCTCAGAATATGTACTGGTGAAAGATAAGCTGACACGAAAAGAAATCTCTGCGATTTCATTTATAGATCTTATTTATGGTCTTGCATCCATTTCCGTTTTTGCGGCCGGTCTGACCCTTTGGCTGGGTGCCTACGGAAAGCCCGCCGAATGGTACAGCAAAAACTGGATTTTCCACCTCAAGCTGACACTGCTGGTCATCATCGGTCTCTTATCGGTCTATCCTACCATTTTCTTTCTTAAAAACAGAAAAGGCAACCCGGATGAACAAGTTGCAATTCCTTCCAGCATCAAAAAAATAATCACCCTTGAGCTCTTCCTCCTTGTATTGATTCCTATCCTGGCAGGGCTGATGGCCAAGGGAATCGGATTCAGGGCTTAAGCCGCTTTATTCAAAAATTCAAACTCCACATCGTTCAGCATACCCACGGTAATAACGCTGTCTTTGCTGACTGTTCCAGCCAGAATTTTCTTTGACAATTCATTCAAAAGCTCCCGCTGAATAACACGCTTAAGCGGTCGTGCACCATACTGCGGATCAAAACCAAGTTTTGCCAGACGCTCCATAGCCTGCTCTGTTATATCCAGCTGAATACCGCTTTCTGATAACCGCTGACGAATAAGATCTACCTGAATGGATACAATTTTCCGGATGTCTTTTCTGCTCAGCGGACGAAACATGATGATTTCGTCAATACGGTTTATGAATTCCGGACGTACAGATTTTTTCAGCTGGTCAACCACCTGATCTTTGGTATGCTCCAGGATCTCAAAATAATTTTCATCTGTAATGATTTCAAAATTTTCCTGAATTATTGCTGAACCAATATTTGTGGTCATGATTATGATTGTGTTTTTAAAATTAGCCACCCTGCCCTTGTTGTCCGTCAGCCTTCCATCATCAAGGACCTGTAAAAGGATGTTGAAAACATCCGGGTGTGCTTTTTCAATTTCATCCAGCAGAATAACAGAATATGGCTTGCGCCTCACGGCCTCTGTCAACTGACCTCCCTCATCATAGCCGACATACCCGGGAGGCGCACCGATCAGCCTGCTCACACTGTGGCGCTCCTGATACTCACTCATATCAATTCGCACCATAGCATTTTCATCGTTAAAAAGATAACCTGCGAGTGCCTTGCTGAGCTCGGTTTTACCTACTCCCGTTGTGCCCATAAAAATAAAGGAGCCTATGGGCCGTCTGGGGTCCTGCAACCCTGCACGACTACGACGGACCGCATCACTGAGTGCACGGATGGCTTCCTCCTGCCCGGCAACTCGCTTTGAAAGTTTCTGCTCCAGTTGCAACAATTTCTCCCGCTCACTCTGAAGCATTTTTGATACAGGAATACCGGTCCACCTTGCCACCACACCTGCAATGTCTTCGCTGTCAACCTCCTCTTTAAGCAAGGAATGATCTCCCTGAACTTGTTTCATCTGATGATGAAGACCCTCAAGTTCTTTTTCTGCACTTACAATCTTTCCGTAACGGATTTCGGCAACCTTTCCGTAATCTCCGGATTTCTCAGCCTGCTCAGCTTCAAATTTCAGCTTATCAATATTTTCCTTTTGCCTGCGGATGCCTTCCACAACGGATTTTTCCGATTCCCAGCGCGCCTTAAGGATATTTCGCTCGCCTGAATAGTCAGCAATTAATTTGCTCAGCTCTGACTCCTTCTCTTTATCCTTCTCTCTGCGGATTGCCTCCCGCTCAATTTCAAGCTGCATAATTCTGCGGTTCAACTCATCAAGTTCTTCAGGCATTGAATCCATTTCCAGCCGAAGCTTTGACGCAGCCTCATCCATGAGATCAATAGCCTTATCAGGTAAAAAGCGATCTGAAATATATCTGGCAGATAACTCAACTGCAGCAATAACCGCATCGTCCTTTATACGAACGCCGTGATGCAATTCATATTTATCCTTAATACCTCTGAGAATGGAAATAGAATCTTCGGCTGTAGGTTCATCCACCAACACTGATTGAAACCTTCGCTCCAGAGCCTTGTCTTTTTCAATATACTTCTGGTACTCCTTGAGCGTGGTAGCACCGATGGCATGAAGCTCCCCCCTTGCAAGTGCAGGCTTAAGCAGATTGGCTGCATCCATTGCGCCTTCACCTCCCCCTGCACCAATCAGCGTGTGGATCTCATCAATAAATAAAATAATCTCTCCGTTGGAATCAGTAACTTCTTTGATGACTGATTTAAGTCTTTCCTCAAACTCACCTTTGTACTTCGCACCTGCCACTAGTAATCCCATATCAAGTGAAACAAGAATCTTTGTCTTCAGATTCTCAGGAACATCACCATTCACAATACGCTGTGCCATACCTTCCACTATGGCAGTTTTACCAACGCCGGGTTCGCCCAGCAAAATCGGATTGTTCTTAGTCCGTCGTGATAGAATCTGCAGCACACGACGTATTTCTTCATCACGCCCGATTACAGGATCAATTTTTCCTTTACGTGCCAGATCATTCAGATTTATGGAGTACCGCTCCAGCGACTTGTAACGCGCTTCGGCGTTCTGATCAGTTACCCTTGAACCGCCACGGAGTTCAGAAATGGCTTTTAGCAATGCTTTCTTTTCAACCCCGGCATCCCTTAGCAAAAGGGAAACCTTATCTTTTGATGAAACAAGAGCCAGCAGTAAATGTTCTACTGCAACAAATTCGTCCCTCAGATCAATTAACTCACGTTCCGCCTGCTGTAAAACCTGCCCGGAAGTATTTGAAAGGTAGGGTTGCTGACCGGAAACCTTTGGCAGTGAGGACAGCAATTCCTGAAGGCGGTTTTCAAATGTTCCTGCAGAAACGCCCAGCTTCTTGAGCAAATAACCTGAAACATTCGCATCAGACTCAAGGATAGACTTCAGAATATGTATTGGCTCAATTGCCTGATGGGTCATGCCTGCGGCAATGACGGCTGACTGCTGAAGAACTTCCTGCGCCTTCACGGTGAACTTTTCGAGATTCATATTTTTAAACTTTAAGTCCCCGTGCATCGAACAAATTAAAAACCACAACTATTTTGGATGAGGTTTAAGAAAATTTGTCATTAAATTCACCCAATAAAAGGTTTAATTAGACAGATTGTCCTGATTCATGCCAAAAAAGCAATCAAAAAAAATAGTTTCCTCTCCCTCCAACGCATTGCTTGTTGAAGTAGCATGGGAGGTCTGCAATCAAGTAGGCGGTATCTACACTGTGATCAGGTCAAAAGCACCCGCAATGATGGCCAACTGGGGCGGGCGGTTCTGCATGATTGGTCCTTACCTCAGCAAAAACATCAACGCAGAGCTTGAACCACTCGATGATGTTGAGGACTTGTTTGGTCTGGCTGCATCAAACCTTCGTAAGAAAGGTTATGATGTCCACTACGCAGAATGGCTCATCACAGGCAAACCCCGGGTCGTACTGCTGAATCCAAATGCGATTGAAGAAAAGGCACTGAACGTTATAAAATACCTGCTGTGGAAAAATCACCAGATCGGAACACCTACCGGCAACACGCTGATTGATCAGGTCATCGGGTTTGCATACCTCACCAAACTGTACATTGATGAGCTCGTAAAACTCGGTGCAGACAAAACCATTCTTGCACACTTCCATGAATGGATGGCCGGTCTTCCGATTCTGGATATCAAGCGCGAAGGGATGCCTGTGAAAACCGTTTTCACAACCCATGCCACTCAGCTGGGACGCCACCTTGCCATTAACTCGCCACTTTTTTATGCCCACATGCCTTTCTTTAATTGGGAAACAGAGGCAAAAAAATTCTGGGTTGAGACTGAAGCAAGTATAGAACATGGCTGCGCTCAAAAATGTGATTTGTTTACTACCGTAAGTGATGTGACTGCCGTTGAGTGTGAACACCTGCTCAAAAGAAAATGTGATCTGATCACGCCAAACGGTCTTAACATACAACGTTTTGAAGCACTTCATGAGTTTCAGAACCTGCACGCCCAGTACAAGGAAAAAATTCATCGGTTTGTAATGGGGCATTTTTTCCAGTCCTACTCATTTGACCTGGATAAAACTTTATACTTTTTCACCTCAGGAAGGTATGAATACAAAAACAAGGGATTTGACCTTACCCTTGAAGCACTCACACACCTGAATCAGCAACTTAAACAGGAAAACGCCGACATCACGGTGGTAATGTTCTTCGTAACCCGGCGCGATTATGTGAACATTAAACCGGAGGCGCTCCAGTCCAGAGCAATGATGGAAGAAATCCGTCAGACCTGCGAAGCCATACAGGCACAGATCGGAAAAAAACTTTTCTACGAAAGCACCTCCTCCCGCGAGCAAAGACTTCCGGATCTGAATAAATTCGTAGATGAGTACTGGAAACTTCGCTACCGGAGAACCATCCAGTCATGGAAAAACAATAAGCTTCCTCTGCCTGTTACGCATAAACTGGTTAATGAAGACAATGATGATATCCTGAATTTCATCAACAGAAGAAATCTGCTGAACCACCCTACCGATAAGGTTAAAATCATTTACCACCCCGACTTCATTAATTCAACAAACCCTTTATTCGGACTTGATTACAGCCAGTTCGTGCGTGGTTGCCACCTTGGAATATTCCCTAGTTATTATGAGCCTTGGGGCTATACGCCACTTGAATGTATGGCCAGCGGAGTGCCTGCAGTTACAAGTGACCTCAGTGGTTTTGGAGATTATCTGCTGCGCCATATGCCGGACTATGAAAGAGGCGGCATGTTTGTGGTTGAACGTGCCAAACGCACTTTTGACTGGAGTGCAAGACAATTATCAGCTTTCCTGTATCAGTTTTTAAGACAAAACAGAAGAGAGCGCATCATGCAGCGCAACAATGCGGAAAACTATTCAGCAGCGTTTGACTGGAATGTGCTAATCAGATATTACCAGGAAGGTTATGAAAGGTTGTTGAAGTAGGTAACAACTCTTCACTGGATTGTAATGTTTGTTCCGGTGATCACAACTTTTGGTTGCGATGGCAGGTTTTTTATCAGGCTATAACCTCATAAATACAATTAAAATGTCAGGCTTTGACCTGATAATCATCCAATACTTAGAAATTAAATTGACCCCGGAGCTACACTTCAACAACCATCAAGCTCAAGAAAGCTGGTGACTGTCATGTAGACCTTGCTCCTTATAGCAAGAGGCCTTTCACCAAAAGCCAATCACCAACTTATTCACTGTAGACCGGAAAAACTCTGATAAAGGTTAAGGGTACCGGCCCCTCCAGTCCTACTCCGTCACCTCATCAGTATCAATCCAGTTCAGCAACACAAAAGTCACCAGCAAACCGGAGAATACTCCTTCAAGCAGAACAATAAATGAGCCCATGTACGGGTTCAGGTAACGACCCATCTTTTCATTTTCAATGATCCAGGTCATGAAACCGTCATTTGATTTCATAAAGACAAACAGGAAGGTTGCGAAAATAAATGAGCCGATGGTGGAAATTGACACACCCGTAGCAAGTGCACGAAAATAATTGATATGCTTTCCGTGGGTCTCCTTAAACTTTTTTAGTCCGTAATACACTCCGGCTGCAAGGATAACAAGATTTAAAAGCCGAAGTTCAACATGATTACCTAGTCCAATAAGGTACATGATGCCGAAATAGGCGATAAGTCCGGCACCGATTTTAATGCCATAATTTTCAGAAATGCGTTCAGGGTTTGAAAAAACATTCATGATGAAGGGGGGTTAGGTTCTTTAAATTTTCCGAATAATTTTCAAAATCGCAATAGGGCAGCCATCACGGTATGACCTTCACCGGCCTGCACAAGATATTTTTCTGAAGCTTGCCCCCTGGTAACTTACTTCATAAGGTTGCCAAAAGGCAGCGAAAAAGTCTAAAAACCCTCCGTCTCATGCTCCCGGACTTTGAAATTTTTTTCTCTCCAGGCCTTAAGGTCATTTCGTCTGGCGTTGAGAACCTCTTCACTGACTTCCATCCTTTTTAGTGAATCCATATCTGGCTGACCGGCATCAACCCATGCGGTGTACCACAGGTCGGCAACGCACTTTATACTCCTCCTCATCTGCCGCTCTACCATACCACTCAGCATGGTGTGATACTTACGGGAATATTCAGGGGTCACCGCCTTAACGGTTACTCCCGATCTACTTTCAAAACCAAACTTCACTTCTCCCATGGCTTCATATAGCTTTCGCTCGAAACCAAGCACCGAGTCAACCATTGTGTGAGACTGCCTTATAAGCAACCATATCCTCCCGCGTGGATCTTCCACATACTCAGCCCTGCCAATCAGGAAATCGTAGTCCCCAAAATACAATTCAGGTAAACGCGATTCCCAGAATCCGTGTAATCCATGCTGGCCTGTTTGCTGTCCATCATAATTGCTGGTGGTGTGCAATGGCACATGCGCATCACCAACATAATGACCAAGATCTGCAGACACTTTTAAAATCCTTTCTGAATCTCTGGCAATAAATGCATTGCGCAGGGATCCATAAGTCCTCATCAGACTCCATGGCAACACCCCATGTGCATCCAGAGAATCCGCACCATAACATGAAACTGCCTCCTCCCAGGTCTCAGGCAGATATTTTCCTTCATACCTGTCCAGATCAATATAATGCCGGGCAGCTTCGCCCTTTACGGCATACCTCCTGCGATCCGGATTAACCGCCGACTCTCGGATATACTCCTTGTGATGTTTATAAAATCCTGACACTTCAGGAGGCAAAAGAAATACCGCATGACTATTAATTTGTCTGTGGCCGAAAAAACCCCAGCCTGTACAAAAGATTAAAATAATCAACCCGCACAAAACCATTTTCGGGTTCAGCCGGACTGTGGTATGTTTATGATTCAGAAAACACATACAATGAAACTTTTTACAACGGCAACTTATCGCAACCTCCTGTTTGCAGCAATGGTACTTTCACCATTACTCTCACCGGGAAAAGACCCCTACCCCGTTAATAAAAACGTGGATGTGCTCCATTATACCTTTCACCTGGAACTGAATGATTCAACAGACATTATCTCAGGAAAAACCGAAATCACGCTTGTCCTCAAAAACAACATCAAAAGTTTTGAGATTGACCTGATTGGTAAAAAAGCTGATGGCACGGGTATGACCGTAACCTCCGTAGGTCCTGCTGCTCTGGTTGAATCCTTTGAACAGCTTAACGGCGACCGCGTCAGGATTAACCTTAAGAGTCAGGGAGAAAAAAGCTTGAAGATCACCGTTGAATACAATGGCAAACCCGGCGACGGACTGATCATCGGAAAAAATAAATTCGGTGACCGTACCTTTTTCGGAGATAACTGGCCCGACCGTGGCCACCACTGGCTTGCCTGTATTGACCATCCCTCCGATAAGGCAACCGTTACTTTTTCAGTAACAGCTCCGGATCACTATCAGGTGATTGCAACCGGCGCGCTTCGGGAAGAATCTGCCATTGATAAAGGACGCAAAATCACCAAATACGAAGAGACCGCGCCTGTGCCGCTTAAAGTTATGACCATGGGGGCAGCACGATTCGCAGTAAAGCATACCGGTCCGGTTCAGGGCATTCCAACATCAATATGGGTCTATCCGCAAAACCGTGATGCCGGCTTCTCAGATTTTGAACCTGAAACCAGAATCATACGGTTCTTCATGGACCAGGTAGGGCCTTACAGTTTTTCAAAGCTTGCACATGTTCAGTCCAAAACCAGATGGGGTGGACTGGAAAATGCCGGTAACATCTTTTATTTTGAAAATTCCGTCTCCGGAAAGGGACAAATTGAAAATCTGATTGCTCATGAAACAGCCCATCAGTGGTTTGGTAATTCCGTAACCGAAAATGACTGGCACCATGTATGGCTCAGTGAAGGCTTCGCCACTTACTTTACGCACCTGTACAACGAATGGATATACGGAAATGAAAAAAGGAAGGCAGGTATGGACCGCGACCGAACCAATATTCTAAAGCATGAATTACTTCCCAAATCACCGGTTGTGGATACCACCATCCGCGACATTGGAAAAGTACTTAGCATCATCACTTACCAGAAAGCATCCTTTGTCCTCCACATGCTCAGAAAAGAAGTAGGCGATAAGGCATTCTTCAGTGGCGTTAGAAATTATTACGCCCAGTACAGGAACAGCAATGCCATGACCTCTGATTTCCGTCAGGCAATTGAACAAGCCTGTGGAAAACCGCTTGACTGGTTCTTTAATCAGTGGATATTTAAACCAGGGGCACCAGACATTCAGGTTACCTGGGAATACAGATCTGAAGAAAAGGCAGTCAGGCTAAAAGTCAGACAGACCGGACCCGAAGTATTCAGATTCAGGCTTGAAACTGCCATTGGTGACTCAGGTCCGGAAGCCCTTGAAATAGGACAGCGGGAGGAGATTTTTACCATTAAAACGACAAAAAAGCCTGCTTCCATCACCCTGGACCCCGGTATAAACCTGCTTTTCAGCGGTAAAATTGCAGAGGGAAAATTGTAAATATCCACCGGATGATTACATTTGCACTCCATTTTAAAGACCATGGCAAACCATAAATCAGCAGAAAAAAGAATTCGGGCAAACGAAACAAGGCGCGTGCGTAACAGCTACCAGAATAAAACTACCCGTACCTATGTGAAAAGGCTTAAGGCCCTCACCAAAAAGGACGAGGCTCAGGCACTTCTGAAAGAGGTTACTGCAATGCTTGACAAACTCGCTAAAAAGAACATCATCCATTGGAAAAAGGCGGCAAACCAAAAGTCGTCCCTCACCAAAATGGTAAATAAATTATCCTGATTTTATTAGACCTTAAAAAAAACCCTGCGGAATCCCCTGCAGGGTTTTTTGTTTTAGAACCACCCGTATTTTTACTGGCTCGCAATAGGGAAAACACAGGTGCCCATAAGCTGATTCATTACTATTCTTGTGCATGGTTTCCTCTTCAGCTGATCTGCTCAAATTCTCGGAATGGCATCCGGATGACCGGCCCCGGGAAAAAATGATTTCCAAAGGTGCAGCAGCACTCACAGACACAGAATTAATTGCTATCCTGCTGGGCTCCGGCTCCTCGCGACATCCCGCTCCTGATCTTGCAAGAGTGATTATGGCCAGAGCATATAATAACCTCTACCACCTTGGAAAACTTACAGTAAATGATCTGATGCAGCTTCATGGCATTGGTGCGGCCAAAGCCGTAACCATCGTGGCCGCAATGGAACTTGGCCGCCGGCGCAGGGAAACCAACCCACTTGAAAAGCCTGAAATAACAAGCTCAAAGGATGCATTTAACTTATTGCACGGAGATATTTCTGATTTGCCATATGAGGAGTTCTGGGTTCTCCTTCTGAACCGTGCCAACAAAATGATTGTTAAAAAAAGAATCAGTACAGGCGGCGTTTCCGGAACAATAGCCGACCCCAAGCTCATCTACTCTGCCGCACTGGAATCTCTTGCCTCCGGCATCATCGTCGCGCACAACCACCCCTCCGGCAGTCTGATTGCCAGCAAACAGGATATTGACTTGACAAAAAAACTGATTCAGGGAGGGAAAATGCTGGACATCAACTTGCTGGATCACCTGATCATCGCAGGTAATAAATATTTTAGCTTTGCAGACGAAGGGTATATTTCAGTTTCCTGATGAAAAGCACCAAACTCATTTACATCCTGATACTTTCAGGTATTGCCGTAAGCATTTATTACACGTTCTTCAGCAACGCGTCCGGGTCAGTTTATAACAATCAGATTCTGAAAGAAAGAAATGATCGTGACCAGTATCTGCGCACAGCTTCCGAGTCTCCTTTTTCAATTGACCCTGAATCGTTCAGAGGTCTGAATTACTTTCCTCCTGATCCTGCTTTAAGAATTACAGCAAGCCTTGAATATCTTAAAAAGGAACCACGGCAAATCCGTACAAGCGACGGAAAGATCAAAAATTACCTCACTTACGCCATGGCAAGTTTTGATATGGGCAATCTGCGAAACAGCCTGCTCATCCTTGAAGTCCTTGATTCAGGTCCTCAGCGCGGAACACTTTTTCTCGCTTTTACAGATCAGACTTCCGCCTCTGAAACCTATGGTGCCGGCAGATACCTTGATTTGAAAAAGGTTCCCGGAGCAACAACCATTACCCTTGATTTCAATCTGGCATATAACCCGTATTGTGCTTACAATGACAACTTTTCATGTCCGTTGCCTCCCGAAGAAAACAATTTGAATATTTCCATCAGGGCAGGGGAAATGAGTTACACCCACGACTAAAAAGGCAGCCCCGAAAAAGTAAGGTTTTTACTTACTTTTGCGGTTTACAAATTGCCTTAAAGACCCCATGACAATTTCATTTTCCTGGCTCAAAGAATTTTTAGACCTCCCGGAATCTGCTGAACAAATCGCTGCTATTCTTACCTCAACAGGTCTTGAAGTTGAAAACATAGAAACTTTTGAAACAGTACGCGGAAGCCTGAAAGGTGTTGTCATCGGAACCGTTTTAACCTGTGCAAAACATCCCAATGCCGATAAACTTTCGGTAACCACCGTCAGCACCGGCCAGGGTAGCATTCTTCCCATTGTATGCGGCGCTCCCAATGTTGCCGCAGGTCAGCGCGTTGCTGTTGCATTACCCGGAACAACTTTGTACCCATCTTCAGGAGAACCAATCACTCTTAAATCGACAAAAATCAGAGGGGAAGTCAGCGATGGCATGATCTGTGCACTCGATGAGTTGGGCCTTGGTAGTGACCACAGCGGCATCGTAGTGCTTGATACGAACCTCCCCGACGGCTCACCCGCATCGGCATATTTCAACATTCATTCAGATGAAGTGTTTGAAATTGGTCTTACACCAAACCGTGCAGACGCAGCCTCTCATATGGGCGTAGCCCGGGATTTAAAAGCTGCTTTGAACAGACCTTTGAACTTGCCTTCAGTTGAAAATTTCCGCGAAGGTTTAGAGAAAAACCCTGTTTCCGTTCGCCTTGATGACAGTAAAGCCTGCATACGCTACTCCGGAGTTACCATCACCGGCGTTAAAATTTCTGAGTCGCCTGAATGGCTGAAAAACAAACTGCAGTCAATCGGGTTATCCCCTATCAATAACGTAGTGGACATAACAAACTTTGTTATGCATGAACTCGGTCAGCCGCTCCATGCATTTGATGCGGACAGGATTCGTGGCAAAGAAGTAATCATAAAATGCCTTGATGCCGGAACCGGATTCATGACACTCGACGGAAAGGAAAGAAAATTAAGTGGTACAGATCTGATGATATGTGACTCAGAAGGCGGTATGTGTATCGCAGGGGTTTTTGGCGGACTGAATTCCGGCGTCTCTTCAGATACCAGTTCAATTTTCCTTGAAAGCGCATGTTTTGCATCAGGAAGTGTTAGAAAGACAGCCATGCACCATCAGCTTGCCACGGATGCATCCTTCCGTTTTGCACGTGGCACTGATCCTGAAAATACAATCTATGCACTCAAAAGAGCAGCATTACTGATTCAGGAAATTGCCGGCGGAACAGTAACAGGTACTGTCACTGATTTGTACCCTGAACCGGTAATTAAAAAAACCTTCAGGGTAAAAGATGAGCTCTTAAATAAACTGATAGGACAGCAACTCGGAAGAGAAATAACATTTCCGATTCTCAATAACCTGGACATTAAAGTCACTGGGAAAGATGACACCTCTTTCACTGTTGAGGTTCCGCCTTACCGGGTTGATGTAGCCCGGCCGGCCGATATTGCAGAGGAAATTCTCAGAATTTACGGCTTTAATAACATCCCTGCAGGTGAAACGGTAAGCGCCGGTTATCTCGCAGATTTTCCTTCAAAAGACCCCGATAAGTTCCGAAGGTCAATAAGTGAAATGCTTTGCGGGATGGGGTTCAGCGAAATTCTCACCAATTCACTTACCTCCGAGCATTATAATGCCGCAAACGGTTTCTCTCTGAGTGAAGGCAGTCAAATCAATATCCTTAACAAACTTAGTGAAGAGCAGGGTGCTCTAAGGCAGACGCTGTTGTTCACAGGTCTTGAATCGGTGGCATGGAATATCAACCGGAAGGAGCCAAACCTGCGCTTCTTTGAGTTTGGTAAAATATACTGGCAAAATCAGCCTCATCCAGATGGCAGACATTCCGGTTACGGGGAAGCTGACAAACTGGCCATATTTATTACCGGACTTTCAGGACCTGAGTCATGGATTGAAAAGCCACATGACTCTACCTTCCATAACCTTGCACAGGCCGTTTCAGATATTCTGGTGAGATCCAATTTTTCAGGATTTAAACAGGAAAAAGCAGAAATCTCATTCCTGGAGTATGGTGTGGTCATCTCCCGCGGAAAAACAACTGCCGGGTTTGCAGGAAAAGTCAAGTCTTCTGTATGCAAAAACTTTGGTATCAAACAGCCTGTCTTTTATGCAGAACTGGATGCAGCCACTTTGTTCAACGGCATGAATCCTAGATTTGAAATCACAGAACTGTCCAAATTTCCAAAAGTGAGACGGGATCTGTCCCTGGTGATTAACAAAGACATCAGTTTTTTGCAGATTCATGACATCATCCGCCGTACTGAGAAAAAACTGATCCGCGACATACAGGTATTTGATGTTTATCAGGGTAAAAATCTGCAGAATGGAAAAAAAGCATATGCCATCGGCTTTACGCTACTGGATGAACAGAAAACGCTTGCAGACTCAGATATTGACAGAGTTATGGAAAAACTAATCAATAATTTTGAACAGGAGCTTGGTGCTGTTATCAGAAAATAGTTTTACTTTGAAACAACAACGGAATACCCTAAAGCGCATCAAAGTTTTGAAAAAAACTTTGAAATGTGTGGCCGTTGACCAAAACCACTACGAATGGACCAGGATTTACTAAAATCAAATCTGAGCGGACTGGAGCGAAAAATTATCATGCTCCTTAATGACCACAAAAACCTGAAAGACCAGGTTCAGCAACTGAAAACAGAAAACCAGGACCTCAAAAACCACCTCAAAACGAAGGACCAGCTGGTGGAGGGTTTTAAAAATCAGATTAAAATCACTAGAATTGCAGACCGTATACATCCGGAAGACGGAGATGTTGCGGAGTTGAAGAAGAAAGTGGATGATTACATCCGCGAAATCGATAAGTGTATCGCACATTTAAGTCAATAAGCAGAACAGTACAGGACTGACCAATGGAAGAACTCTCAATCAAACTCAGGATCGCCGACCGGGAATACCCGATGAAGGTCCGCAAGGATGAAGAAGAGCGCGTCCGGGCCGCAGGCAAATCCATTAACGATAAGCTTAAGTCGTACCGTGACCAATATGGCCTTGAAGATCACCAGGATCTGTTGGCCATGGTGGCCTTTGACAGCACCATCCAGAAACTCATTTTTGAAGAGAAAAATGTAAGTCTGGACAGTGGTGTTTCCGAAAAGGTCACCTATTTAAACAATCTGCTTGCACAGGCTCTAAAGTGATTCTTCTTCCGGCTCCTGCCCCGCCGGCTCCGGGTTTTATGAACATAAACCCGTTTACCAATGGAACTACCCATCATCATACTGATTGCGGCAGCAGCCGGCTCAGTTATTGGAATAATCGCAGGAACACTCATTTATAAAAGAAAGGTTTCCTCAAACCTTAAATCAAACCAGGAAAAAGCAAGGCTTATTCTGAAGGAAGCTGAAATTCAGGGTGAAAACATAAAAAAAGACCGAATCCTCGAAGCCAAGGAAAAATTTCTGAAAATGAAACAGGAATTTGAAGAAGAGGCTAATAAGCGTAAGAATCAGATCCTCAGCAACGAGCAAAAGATAAAACAGCGCGAATCACAGTTGTCTCGCGAACTTGAGCAGGTCAAAAGAAAAGAATCTGATCTGGAAGACGACAAAAAAGACCTCGCCACTCAGATGGAGCACATCAAAAAACGTAAGGAGGAGCTCGATCGGTTTAATCAGCAAAAAATCCAAATCCTGGAAAATATCAGCAAACTTACAGCCGATCAGGCCCGTGATCAGCTCGTTGAATCCCTTAAGGAAGAAGCACAGACCAAGGCCAGCTCC
>JBMTCO010000046.1:0-19230 GCA_049430945.1 Cyclobacteriaceae bacterium | reverse complement strand
TTTTGAAGAAAATAACAACGACGCCGGGTTACGATGCAGAGGCAACACTTTCACCGGATGGAAAATGGATTGTATTCACAAGTATGCGCCATGGTGATCTTGATTTGTATCTAATGGATGTAAGAGGTAAGCGGGTTAGACAGATTACCATGGAACTCGGTTATGATGGTGGAGCATTTTTTTCTCCGGATGGAAAGAAACTTGTTTTCAGGGCAAGTAGACCTAAATCTGAAGAGGCGAAAAAGGAATACCTGGATAACCTGAAAAAAGGACTTGTTGCACCTACTGAAATGGAAATTTTTACCTGCAATGTGGATGGTTCTGAATTGAAGCAGATCACCAATCTGGGTAAGGCCAACTGGGCCCCATTTTATCATCCTTCAGGAAAGAAAATAATTTTCAGCTCAAACCATAAAGGTGAACGCGGGTTTGAGTTCAACCTGTTTATGATAAATGATGATGGAACCGGTCTGGAACAAATAACATTTGACAAGGTATTCGATTCTTTTCCTATGTTCTCTCCCGATGGAGCCAGAATTATATTCTCATCAAACAGGAACAACAACGGAACGCGAGATACAAACCTGTTTGTGGCCGACTGGGTAGATTAGTGCGATTAAATTCAGCGACCTTCCACAGAAAGGAGATTTGTATTTTTTCTGATTATGCGGATAATGATTGTTGCGATCGCTGCGGCGATCATCACAAAAAACCATGGGTCGGCAGTTATGTTTGTGTTTCCTCTGATCAGGTTATACTCAAGACTAAAGATCCAGAAAACAAAAAACAGATTAAAGATTCCCACGCTTTCCCTTTTGATCAGATTCTTAAGGCTGAAGGTTGATTTGCTTTTAACCCATTTTGAAAAGTCCGGAATAAATGCCGGTACTTTGGCTGCCCATTCCTTGTATTCGTCTCCGAATTTTCTGCTGAGAAACTGTTCTTCAGCATACATGATTCGCTCGTAGAACAGCCAGAATATTAAAATGAAAATTGAAATGAAAGCAATGTCTTGTGTGATCATTGCAATGCCAAGCCACATGAAGAAGTTACCAAGATATAACGGGTGACGTACTGCAGAGTATATTCCTGTTTTATTTACTGTATCTGCAACCTGAGCTTTGGTATTTCTTCCTGATGTATTCTTGGGTGTATAGGCTATAACTGCAAAACGCACTGTTTGTCCAAGGATACTGACTCCAAGACAAACAAGACTCCACGCAAAGGGCTCTTCAAATTTTAGCTTGTAGCCCGATACCGATATATAATAAACAAGGAACTGAATAACCAGCAAAGCCACTGGAAGCTGTCCTCTGAATTTAAATAACCAGTTGCCCTGCAGTTCAAGCTCTTTTTTTAATGCCATAGTATTTTTTTCAATCTGCAAAAGTAGGAAGCAGAATTGATTACCGCCCACAACGGACTGTTTTATTATGCTGAGGAAAAGATGTAATTTGAAAGCTTAAGGATTCGGCTGTTATGTCAGGACTGTTGAAAGATAAATCTGTTGTAATTATTGGTGGTACCTCAGGAATAGGACTTTCGGCCGGAATGGCGTTGACTGTTGCCGGGGCAGATGTCGTTCTTGTTGGATCGCCGGAAGGGCCACAATTAAAGTCAGGAAAGAAAAGGACTGTCCTATTTGCCGATGCACGGCATGAAGGTGTGGCCGAACATGCCATTGAACGTTGTGTTCAGGATTTTGGTTCTTTTGATGGATTATATCATGTTGCCGGAGGAAGCGGAAGGAAATATGGTGATGGCCCTATTCATCAGCTTTCTAAAGAAGGATGGGATTTTACTTTTGAATTGAATCTCACATCTGTGATGCTTTCAAACAGAGCGGCAGTAAATCAGTTTTTAAAACAAAAATCCGGCGGAGTTATTCTGAACACCGGCAGTGTTTTGGCCGATCATCCATCACCAGAGCACTTTAGTACGCATGCTTATGCAGCTTCAAAAGCGGCTCTTTCAGGATTGAGCAAAGCCATGGCATCGGCTTATGCTTCTGAAAATATAAGGGTAAATGTGATTGCCCCGGGGCTGACCGATACGCCGATGGCTGCACGAGCCCGGAAGAATAAATCCATACAAAATTTCATTAAACAAAAACAGCCCCTGGATGGCGGGAGAATGGCTAGGCCATCTGATCTTGACGGTCTGGCAGTCTTTTTGTTTTCAGATGAAGCGCGCTTCATTACCGGACAGATCATAAAGATTGATGGAGGATGGTCGGTAACGGATTCTTTTTAAAACGACAAAATGTCTGAATCTGCATTTATTGGGATTGATATAGGTGGCACACGAATCAAAGGTGTGCTGCTCATCGGAGACGAAATCGTTGACTCTCTCTATAACCCGACAGGTGAAGGTGAATCATTCAAGTTATCTGTCAAGGAGACGGTTGAAAATCTTAAATCAAAATGTAACCGGCCGCTGATTTCGATTGGTCTTTCGGCACCGGGAATACCGGATGAAAAAAATCAGGCCATTGCAGTCATGCCAGGGCGTCTGCCCGGTCTGGAAGGATTCATCTGGAATGATTTACTTGGTGCACCTGCATATGTTCTGAACGATGCTGTTTGTGCATTGCTTGCAGAGGCACGGCTTGGAGTTGCATCAGGCTGCAAAAATGTAGTTATGCTGACACTCGGAACAGGGGTGGGCGGGGCCATCCTCATAGATGGTAAGCCTTATCAGGGTGCGTTCAATAAGGCTGGTCACTGGGGGCATACCAGCGTTGAATCAAATGGATTTCCTGATGTTACCGGTATGCCGGGAAGTATTGAAGAAGCCATAGGAAATGTTTCCGTTTCAAGGAGATCCCAGGGAAGGTTTGGCGATACCCAGGAGCTTTTGAATGCAGTGCATGATAATGATCCCTTCGCACAATGGCTATGGCTTGATTCAGTTCAAAAACTTGCGGTGACTATTTCCGGAATCAGCAATGCTTTGTCTCCGGAGGTCATAATTCTGGGCGGAGGAATTGCGCAGGCTGGAGAAATAATGCTCACACCATTGAGGAGGTTCATGGAAATTTATGAGTGGAGACCTTCGGGCCGGGGCTCGATGATTTTAAAAGCACAACATTCTGATCTCGCAGGTGCGGTCGGAGCAGCATGTTTCGCAAAAGATAAAACGGAGATTTAACGAAGCAGAATCATGACATTAACCTCTGAATACTTAGACAGGTGCAGACAAATCTGCGATGCCATCGGGCAGCAGGAATCAAAAGTTAAACTTGCGGCTGAATGGTTTAGTAAGACAATTCTTTCAGGCCGAATGGTGCATGTTTTTGGTTCCGGACACAGCCGAATCATGGTCGAGGAGATGTGGCCAAGGTACGGAAGCTTTACGGGATTTAATCCAATGGTAGAACTCTCCCTCACCTTTCATAATCAGGTTGTAGGTTCTAATGGCCAGCGTCAGGCAATGTTTTTGGAAAATGTTTCGGGTTTCGCTGCCAGAATCCTACAGAATTACCATTTATCTGAAGAAGATACTGCGCTCATTATTTCATCCAGTGGCTGTAATGTGGTGCCGATTGAAATGGCGGAAAATTTTCAGAAAAAGGGTATAAGGGTTGTCAGCATAATAACCCGGGAACACTTGGAAGCAAGCACAAGCAAAAGGACAGATGGAAAAAAATTATCTGATTTTTCAGATTTAATTCTTGACACCGGTGCGCCCAATGGTGATGCCATGATTTATGTGCCCAGCCTTGATACACCGGTTTCGCCCGGTTCTACGGTTGGAGGTGTAATTCTGATAAATGCAATTAAAACAGAAGTAGCGGCGTTGCTTACTGAAAAAGGCCAGCCTCCTAAAGTCCTGACAAGTGCATCCCTGGTAGGAGCACAACGGTCAGTTGAATTATTTGAATCTGCTTACGATGAGCATGCCCTGAGATTATCCGGGCTTTACAGACCTGATAAAAATAGTATCTGATTTTATGCAACCCAAACCTATTCGCACAACAGTAATCGGAAGTTATCCGTTTCCGGGCTGGCTTGAATTTGCTGTTAAAAATTTACATGAATTTGGTGGAGCCGATAAAGAAGAACTAATCAATGATGCTGTAATTGCCGCAATTCATGATCAGGTAGATGCAGGTCTGGATGTCATTACAGATGGTGAACAGACCAGACTGGATTTCAATCTTTCTTTTTACGGTTTCATTTCAGGTATTCAGGAAAATAAAGACGAAATCAGAAAATTCGGACCTGCAGCCCATGACCAGCGAGGTAAAAACAAAATCGTCGGTGAACTCACTGCGCCATCAGGCCTTGGTACAGTAGCAGAATTCAAAAGGCTTAAAAAACTTGCTCCGAAAGGCCAGGCTCTCAAAGTGAGTGTACCGGGTCCATATACACTGAGTGGTCGTCTTATGCCTAATGAGTATTACAAGGATCGGTATGACATAACCGAAGCCCTGGTTCCCATCGTAAAAAGGGAACTCGAAGACCTTGTTGCAGCAGGTTGTCAGGAAATAACTGTGGATGAGCCTTCTATGAGTTGTTATGCTTACAGGGAGGATACCGGGAAATTTGTAGATATATTTTCGAGGACAGTTTCATCGGTATATGGAAAATGTAGATTGTCGACGCATTTGTGCTTCGGTAATTTTAAAGGCAGGCCGGTAGGTTACAGAAGTTTAAAACCTATGCTGCCTGATTTTCTTGGTCTTAAAGTAGATGAGGTGCACCTTGAGCTGGCAAACAGAGAGTTTAATGAAATTGAACTTCTTAAGCCATTTGCCGAAGTAATGGATGTGGCAGCAGGTATAATTGATGTAAAGAACTATTATGTAGAAACAGTTGCTGATGTGCGGGAACGGATTCACCGATGTCTGAAGTTTGTACCTGCGGAAAAGTTAGCTGTGGCGCCTGATTGCGGACTCAGTCAGACTGCGCGATGGGCTTCCAGGCTTAAACTTAAGTCTATGACTGAGGGCGCCATTATGGTACGCAGTGAATTGGGCTTACTCTGAATTATCCTGTACCTTGTTTTGAAAATCATCCGGATCTACCTCACGGAGAATTCATGGTCTGCAGATCCAGAATTTTCAACACTTAATGTCTGTCAGGTAACGAGTAGCCTACAGTTATAAAAAAGGTTCTGCCATCTCCCGGTAAAACTCCGGGGCCGGGGTAGCCGGAGGCTCTCCTTGTAAAATAATTCTTGTCAAAAATGTTGTTAACTCCTGCTCTGAATGAAACTCCGTTTTTTAGCAGGTATTGCGCTGACCAGTCTGTTATCGAGTAGGAGGGGATAAGACCATTTTGTGCATTGGCAGAGGGATCAACAGTATTGTTTGCATCTGTAAACACTGAACCTGTGTAGCTGAGTTGAACCGTGGAAGAAAAGTTTCCTGATAAAACTGTAATTCCGCTTCTGACAATATGATCAGGAGCATATTCAACTTTTTTGTTTCTGAAGTTATTTTCAGCGAGCGTGTTGTTAACGACACTTATTACTTTAAAATCCCTGTAGCGCGCGCTCATCAAAGATCCGGCGGTAAAGAATCGGATCTGCCTGGTTATTTTGCCTTTGGAAAAGTTCAGAACGGTGAGCTCTGTAAAGGCCTCAATTCCTGAAGATCTGCTGCTGCCTACATTTGTTCTGAGATTGTAAAAAGAGCCATCGTTTCGTTGCTGTTTTATAGTGCCGATACGATTGTTGTAATTCAAATTAAAGGCGCTTACATCAAAAATTAACTTATTGCTTATTTTTCCTCTGATGCCAAAATCTGTATTGAGTCCTGAAACATCCGTAAGATCAGAATCTATTACATCTGTTGTTGGTGGGGTGGTAAGGTCAGCGAACTGAACAGGGCGATAAGATTGGGTTGAATTAAAATACAATCGTGTGTTGCCTGTAAGCAGGTATTCAATTCCGATCCCGGCAAGCAGAAAACTTCTGTTCCTTACCTGGGGATTCAAAAATACCGGACTGCCATTACTTAATGATCCATATCCGGAAGCTTCTGCTCTGAGATACTCCATTCTGACCCCCGGAATAATCATCAGTCTGTTCCCTGCACTGATAAGGTCTTCTGCAAAAATTGCTCCGTTGGTGCTGTTGTAATCGATATCTGAGTTCCATGGACTTTCCGGCATCCTCCTGAAATCTGCATCACCGGCAGTCGTTCCTCTTCCACCTCTGTATCTGAAAGTGTTGCCTCTGAAAAATCGAATTCCCGCTGAAAATGTGTTTGAAATGCCAAGGATGTTCATGCTGTGTATGGCACGGCCTTCAAATCCGGTATTTCGGTATCTGTCAATGTCAATGGTACGGTCTGCGAATTCACCTGTATTCTGGTTTACAAGATCCTGCTGAATTATTCCCGCCGAAGGAAAAAAACCAACACTTTCACGATCGCCGCTGATCTGAAACACTTTAAAATTTATTTTGGTCAGGGGTCCAAATTTCCAATCGGCGATCAAAGCTGCAGTTTGCCATCCAAGGCCAAACCAGTTTCGTGCTCGCTGACTTTGCTGAGGATCTTCCTTGAACTGCTCATCTGAAAGTCCTCCCGGTTGCTGCGAAACAGCGCCCCATTTTGAAAACTCTGTTGTGAGAGAAAATTTTTCAGTGATTTTATATGTTATTGATGCCGAACCAGTGTTGCTGGTATATTGGTTATTATTTCTCCAGCCGTCTGATTGCCTGTGATCGTAAAATATATAGTAATGCATTTTGGCTGTATTACCCCCGACTGCCTGATAAGAATTCAGTAAACCATAGCTACCGGCTGTCTGAAAAGATTCAATCTGAAATGGATGGTTAAAATCACTGCCGTTTTTAAGGATGTAGTTAACCATGCCACCAAGTTGGGCGCCATATTGAAGCGCCCCGTGGCCTCTTACAAATTCAATTCTCTGGACAGATTGGAGTTGAGGGTTGTAATAGGCCTCAGGATACCCGAATGGGTCAGCGGCTATGTCATAACCGTTTTGACGGATATTAAATTCCCATGATCGGTTCGGGCTTAAACCTCTTGCTGCAATATTGATTTGCAGGCCGCTGCTTTCATTTTCCCAGATAAAAAGTCCCGGAATTTTTCCGGCCACCTGACGCATGGTGTTTGTCACGATGTTTCCCTGCACTTTATCAAGAACAATTAATGAGCTTTTCTTACCTGCATAAATCCCTGTTCCCACAATAGCAGGAAGCTGATGTATGTCTGAAGGTTCCCTTTTACCCACTACCGTAAGTTCATCAAGTACAGTTATTGTTGAATCAGGTTTCTGCGCAAAAATATTAACATAAAAAACTGATAAACAAATGGTTATGTAGACCCTCATTATATTATTAGTATTTAGACTAAATTTAAATAACAAACCTAAAATATTTGTTTTGATTGTACAATGCCTCCATGCTGAAATATTCATGGTCTTTCCTATTTTGAGGATGATCAATGAAAAAAGCATTTTGTAGTGGTTCTGAACTCATGGAAACGATCCATGAGGCCTGTTCAGAAATTCCCGATGAGGTTTTTCGTTTGTGGTGGTTGGGGCAGAGTGGCTTTCTTATTTTATGGAAGGGGAAAAAGATTCTGATTGACCCGTACTTATCAGATTCGCTCACCAGAAAATATGAAGGAACGGATAAGCCACATATCAGAATTACCGAGCGTGTAATTGATCCGGCCATGTTACCTCCCGTTGATATTGTTACCTCAAGTCATAACCACACGGACCACCTTGATGCAGAGACGCTCATACCAGTTTTTAAAAATTCTCCTGGAGTTTCATTTATAATTCCGGAAGCCAACCGGGAATTTGTTTGTGAGAAAACTGGTTGCAAACCTGAATTTCCGATTGGGCTTAATGACGGACAGTTTGTTCAGTTATTTGATTTTAAAATCCACGGAGTACCTTCAGCTCATAACTCAATTGAACGGGATAAGCTTGGCCAAAGCATATACCTTGGTTATGTGATTTCCTTTGGCCCCTGGACAATCTATCACTCCGGTGATACCATGTTGTTTGATGGAATGGAGGAACTGCTGAGTACATTTAATATTGATCTGGCATTGCTTCCGATAAATGGTTATGACCCTGTCCGCAGGGTTGCAGGAAATCTTGATGGTAAGCAGGCGGCTGTGCTCGCCAGGGATATTGGCGCAAGAATTGTCATTCCACACCATTTTGACATGTTTGAATTCAATACAGCTTCTCCACAATTATTTGAATCAACCTGTAAACAAATAGGTCAGGCTTTCTACACCATGAGGCAAGGGGAGTCGCTCTCATTTCAGAACTGAAGCATTTGCTATTTTTTTCGTTCTCTGAGTACTTCCTTTACATCCCCAAGTTTGTGCCCTTTGGCCTGAATCAGGACCAGATAATGAAAAAGTAAATCAGCAGCTTCATTCAGAAACTTTTTGTTGTCCTGGTCCTTTGCTTCAATGATTAACTCCACAGCCTCTTCGCCTACTTTTTGTGCAATGGCGTTGATACCTTTTTGAAAAAGCGCTGATGTATAGGAGTCTGATTGCAGGTGCTCTTTTCTTGCACTTATAGTTTTTTCCAGGTCATGAAGGATTTCATCTTCTCCGGCACCAAAACACGTTCTGCTTCCGGTATGGCAGACTGGTCCCTCCGGATTTACTGTGATTAAAATAGTATCCCGATCGCAATCAACCTGTAGGGAAACCACATTAAGAAAATTTCCGGAATTTTCACCTTTGGTCCAGAGTCTTTGTTTGCTGCGGCTGAAAAAAGTTACCCGGCCCTCAGAAGTTGTTTTGTTCATCGCTTCTTTATTCATGTATCCAAGCATTAGTACATTCTTTGTTTCATGATCCTGTATAATGCAGGGAATCAGTCCGGAAGGGTCATACTTAAGTTCTTCAGTATTCATGTTTATAAATTTTCAGTCATTGTTAATCGTACGGGTATTCCTTTGCCGGACAGGTATTGTTTCAAATCAGGAATCTCAAGTTCACGGAAGTGAAAAAGGCTGGCCGCCAGTGCGGCATCGGCCATTCCAAGTGCAAAGGCAGAATAGAAATCTTCCATGGAGCCGGCACCTCCGCTCGCAATAACCGGTATGGTAATCAGCTCATTGAGTTTTGCCAGAGGGTCAAGGGCGTAGCCTTGTCTTGTTCCGTCATGATCCATGCTTGTAAATAAAATCTCACCTGCTCCGCGCTTCTGAACTTCCTTTGCCCAGCTGAAAAGCTTTTTATCAGTTGCCCGTTGCCCGCCATGCGTTTGGACAATCCACTGGTTCACTACTTTTCTTGCGTCAATGGCAACTACAATGCATTGAGATCCAAAGGACTCAGATAATTCATTGATGAGATCCGGCTGGAGAACGGCAGCTGAATTAATGCTGACCTTATCTGCACCGCTGTTCAGAAGTACCTTTACGTCTTCTTTGGTTTTAATTCCTCCGCCCACCGTAAAAGGAATGTCTATCCGACTAGCTATTTTCTCTACCAGCGCAGGCAGGGCATTTCGCTCTTCATTGGTGGCTGAGATATCCAGAAATATGAGTTCATCTGCCTGCTGCTGCGCATAGCGGGCGGCAAGCTCGGCAGGGTCTCCGGCATCCCTGAGGTTTATAAAATTTGTACCCTTTACGGTTCTTCCGTTTTTTATATCCAGACAGGGTATGATGCGTTTTGTGATCATAAACACAATCCATTAGACAGGATTTCTTCCGCAGAGATTTTTCCTTCAAGCAAAGATTTTCCGGCAATGGCTCCTTGACAGCCGGAATTTTTTAAGTTAACTAAATCATTAACAGAGGAAACGCCTCCACTTGCCGTAATATGAAGGTCTTGAAAATCCGATGACAGCTTTTTATATAAATTCAGAGAGGGACCATTCATCATGCCATCTTTTGAAATATCTGTGCAAGTAATGAATTTCAGGCCTTCCGGGATAAACATCTCCAGTACCTGTTTGATTTCCATTTTCGTCTGTTCCAGCCACCCACTGATCTGAACGAAACCGTTCCTGACGTCTGCACTGAGTATAAATCTGTCACTTCCGTATTTTTTCAACCATCTTATGAAGCACTCAGGGTCTTTTATTGCAAGCGATCCGATATTTACTTTTTCTGCTCCGCTTTCAAAAACCTCCAGAAGTTCTTGTTCAGTTTTTATACCTCCTCCGAAATCAATCTTTAAACTTGTTTTCTCTGCAATCTGTTTTAGAATCCGGTTATGTATAACCCGGCCTGACCTGGCACCCTCCAGATCCACCAGGTGCAATCTGGTAAAACCTTGCCGCTCAAATTTTATCGCTGTAGTAACAGGATTTTCTGAGTAGGAGGTGACCTTGCCGTAATCCCCCTGCGACAGCCGAACCACATGATTATTTAAAAGGTCAATGGCCGGTATAACAATCATATCATGAGATTAAAAATGTTTCCATAACCTTCCGACCGGTTTCAGCAGATTTTTCCGGGTGAAACTGAACAGCCCAGAAGTTTTCTTTTTTCATAGCCGCACTGAATGAAATACCATATTCGCATGTGAGGATGGTCCATGGATTTACAGGGACATAATAACTGTGTACAAAATAAACGTAGTTATCAATGGCGTTCACAATTCCAAAGCTGCCAGAACCTTTAATTGTATTCCATCCCATGTGCGGAACCTTAAGTCCCGTTCCCGGAATAAATTTTTTTACGGGAACATCAAAAACACCCATGCATCGGGTATTATTTTCTTCAGATGAACTGCAAAGCAACTGCATGCCAAGGCAGATCCCCAGAACTGGTTGCTGAAGTGATGGGATAAGCTGATCAAGTTCGCGGTGCTTTAAAAATTCCATTGTTGAACTTGCTTCTCCCACACCGGGAAATATCACCTTGTCGGCAGAACGGATTAAATTATGATCTGAGGTGATGACGGGTGAAATTCCAAGGCGCTCCAGTGCAAATTGCAGAGACCTGATATTTCCTGCGTTATATTCAATGATGACCAATTTCATAGAACTCCCTTAGTGGTTGGTAATTGATCAGACTCTACTGCCTTTGCCATTTTTACAGATCTGGCAAATGCTTTGAAGATGGATTCTATTTTGTGGTGTTCATTTTGTCCTTCTGCTTTTATATTCAGATTGCAACCTGCTGCATCTGAGAAGGATTTAAAAAAATGAAAAAACATTTCTGTGGGCATATCTCCGACCTTCTCACGTTTGAATTCAGCATCCCATACCAGCCATGGTCGCCCTCCGAAATCAATTGCCACCTGCGCCAGACAATCATCCATGGGAAGGCAAAATCCATATCTTGCAATTCCCCGCTTGGAACCCAGAGCCTTGGCGATGGCTGAACCTAAGGTAAGCGCTGTATCTTCAATGGTATGATGTTCATCAATATGAAGATCACCCTTTACAGAGACATCCAGGTCAATTGATCCGTGTCTTGCAATTTGCTGAAGCATGTGATCAAAAAAACCAAGTCCTGTATTGATGTTGCTGTGCCCTGTTCCATCCAGATCAACATTAATAAGAATATCCGTCTCAGTGGTAGTTCTCCTGATTTCAGAAGTTCTGGCCTTGCTGATTTTTTCGATGATCGCTCCGATATCCCGCCAATCCTGAACCCTTTTCAGAATACATTCCTCTGCAGAAGGATTTGTTGCGGGTAAAGGATTTGAAATTTCAAGTAATATGGCCTTACAACCGAGATTCAGAGCCAATTGTGCATCTGTAATTCGGTCTCCAATAACCAGTGAATTTTTCAGGTCATAATGATCATTGAAATAACCGGTGAGCATGGCCGTTCCCGGCTTTCGGGTCGGAAGGTTTTCATACTCAAGAGAACGGTCTATATGGATGGCCTTAAATTCAATGCCTTCATTTTTCAGAGCCTCCAGCAATTTATTCTGAGCGGGCCAGAAGTTTTCTTCGGGAAATGACGCGGTTCCCAGACCATCCTGATTGCTGACCATCACCAGATCCCATTCTCCCCTTGATGTTATTGCTGAAAGTGTTGAAAACATAAAAGGTATGAAGGAAAGTTTATCCAGGCTGTCAATTTGCTTGTCCTCAGGTTCATGGATAAGTGTTCCGTCACGGTCAATAAATAATACCTTCCTTTTCATGGTTTTCAGGATTTGAATTTTTTCAGCGTTTGAATAAGAGTTTGGTTTTCCTCCGGGGTCCCGACGGTAATTCTAAGGCACCCATCACAATGGACCTCGGCAGATCTGTCGCGCACAATAATGCTGTTATTTTTCAAAAACGTATAGCAACCCCTCGCATCATCAACCCTGACAAGCAAAAAATTGGCATCACTTCGGAATATTTTCTTTACAAACCCCAGCTTACTGAGTTCAGTCTCCAGGTATTTTCTTTCATTCACGATTTCTGTAATGTGGGTTTCAGTGTCTTGTATATTGATGAGTGTTTGAATTGCAGCACTGATGGAGGCAGAGCTTATGTTATAAGGTGGTTTTATACCATTTAGGACCTTAATAATTTCAGGTGATCCCACTGCAATACCAATCCGTAAGCCTGCCATTCCGTAGGCTTTTGAAAGCGTCTGGAGCACAACCAGATTCGGGAAGTCGCGTAGTTCAGCCAGGCTTTTCTGTGATGCAAAATCAATGTATGCTTCATCAACTACTACTAATTTTCCGCTCTCCGTGATAATTTTCATGACCTCTTCTGTGGGAAATGAATTGCCGGTCGGATTATTAGGAGAACATATAAAAATTATTTTTGATTCATCGGTGATTTGCTGCAGAATATCGTTGACTGGAAGTGAAAAATCAGGTCTTAAGAATACTTCTTTGTTTAAGACATTATTTATCGATGCAACAACCTTATACATCCCATAAGTGGGCGGTGTTGTGATGAGGTGATCTTTACCCGGTTCGCAAAATGCTCTAACGAGCAGATCAATGGCTTCATCGGAGCCGTTGCCGAGAAACAAGTGCTCTGCCGGTATTTTCTTTATTCTTGAGATGATCTCTTTGAGTTCTTTCTGATCCGGATCGGGATATCTGTTAAACAGCCCCGGATATGGGTTTTCATTTGCGTCAAGAAAAATTCCCGCTGTCCCATTGAATTCATGGCGTGCAGAGGAGTAAGGCTTAATATTTTTGATATGAGGCCTCAGTTCATTGTCGAGGTTAAAAATTTTCATTGAAAGGATTTAAGTCTGACGGATACAGCATTTCTGTGAGCTTCAAGGTTTTCGCCCCGCGCCATCTCTTCCACCACCGGCCCAATATTTTTTAGGCCCTGCATTGAAATTTCCTGAACGGTGATGTACTTCAGGAAGCTGTCAGTACTTACCCCTCCGTGCATTCTTGCATAACCATTGGTAGGAAGTGTATGGTTGGTTCCTGATGCATAGTCACCGGCTGATTCGGGTGTAAATGCTCCAAGAAAAACGGATCCGGCTTCTGTGATTTTATTCAGATATTGCCTTGGTTTTTCCGTCTGAATTATCAAATGTTCAGGTGCATAAGCATTACTGAATTTGATACATGTTTCAATATCCGGGAAAATCAGGATGCTACTGTGCTTTAAAGATTCAGTTGCCTTCCCTATTCTTGGGAGATCCTGAAGTTGACGGTCGATTTCTTCAATGACTTCTGCACTCAACCGCTCACTTGTAGTGCATAAAACAACCTGACTGTCTTCACCGTGTTCGGCCTGCGAAAGGAGATCGGCTGCGATGAAATCAGGTCTGGCATTTTCGTCAGCAATCACAAGCACCTCAGAGGGGCCTGCGGGCAGGTCAATCGCCACACCGCTCTGCTGAGCTATCATTTTTGCCATTGTTACATATTGATTTCCGGGGCCAAATATTTTATCAGCTTTAGAAATAGTTTCTGTTCCGTACGTCATGGCAGCGATTGCCTGGGCTCCGCCAAGATTAAATATCCGGTTCACACCCGTTGCATGAGCTGCAAATAAAATGGCAGGATGAATGTGACCATTGACAGAAGGTGGACTGCAGAGAAAAATATTTTTGCAGCCTGCCACCTGCGCCGGAATAGCAAGCATCAAAACTGTTGAAAACAGAGGTGCAGACCCTCCCGGGATATACAACCCGATATTCTGAATGGGGCGGTGCATTCGTTCGCAGGTCACCCCGGGCATCGTTTCAATTTTCAGGTTTTCCCTTAGCTGAGCCTTATGAAATAATTGGATGTTTTCAGCGGCAAGCAGAATAGACGATTTTAATTCCTGTGAAAGTTTTCCGGAAGCTTCTTCAATTTCAGATTTTTTGACTTCAATGTCATTGAGGGTCTGGCCATCAAATTTTTGGGTGAGTTGAACCAGCGCCTGGTCTCCTTCAGCTCGCACCAGACCAAATATATTTTTAACTGATTCTTCAAGCCCGGCAAGATCAAAGACCGGTCTTGTGACCAATTCACTCCATTTTTCAACAGGTGGGTTTATAAGAACTTTCATGGAATCATTTTTTCAATTGGCAGGACCAGAATTCCTTCCGCTCCGAATGTTTTCAGCTGATCAATTTTTTCCCAAAAATCATTTTCATCAACCACTGCATGCAAGGAAGACCATCCATGTCGGCTCAATGACATGATGGTTGGGCTATTCATACCCGGCATAATACGGGTGATATCGCTGATGGCAGTTGTTGGAATATTCATTAAGACATATTTCTTGTTGCGCGACGACCGTACAGCATCAATGCGGAAAAGAAGTTTCTCGAGAATCAGTGCCTTTTCACCTGAAAGTACCTCACTTGCGATCATTACGGCTTCTGACTGCAGGACTATTTCAGCTTCCCTGAGTCCGTTGCTCAGCAATGTGCTTCCTGAACTCACCAGGTCACAGATGGCATCCGCAAGGCCTATACCCGGAGCTATTTCTACTGAACCACTGATCTCGTGAATGCTTGCAACAATATTATTTTGTTTAAGGAACGAAGTTGTGATAACAGGGTAGGAGGTGGCAATGTTTTTTCCTGATAACCAGCTGGTGCCTGTGTAATCTACGCCACGCGGAACCGCTATTGAAAGTCTGCACCTTGCAAAGTCAAGTTTACGAACGACCCGGCAATTGGATTGTTTTTCAAGCAATACATTTTCTCCAATAATACCGGCATCGGCTACCCTGTCATAAACATATTGTGGAATGTCGTCGTCCCTAAGAAATAAAAGTTCAACAGGAAAATTGCCGCAGGTTGTTCTGAGCTGGTCTTTTCCGTTTTGAATTGAAAGACCACAATCTTTCAGAAGCTCCATAGAGCCTTCGTGAAGCCTGCCCGATTTTTGAACTGCTATTCTTAATTTTTCCATGGTTATTAAATAAAAAAACCCGCCATTTCAGTGGCGGGCTTTTGGTTGAGGTTTAGGTGTGTACTTATTACCAATGCTTCATGCCACTGCGGTCTTTAACGCGGTGATGATGTACATGAATCATATGTTGCTTCTGACTTTTCATAAATACATCGCAAATAAAATGAGCCTGCCTAAAATATCCAAACGACTTCAACGGTTGTAATTCCACTTTACCGCTTCCTGGGGCTCGCTTCAGGCGAATATGGCCTCGGATCAGGTTAAATGAATGACCAATTGGAGTTATGTTTGCATTGTTGCATTCATGAAAAAGATTGACAAACTGGTGTTAGGTTCTTTTTTAGGACCATTTATACTGACCTTCCTGGTTGTGGTCTTTATTCTCCTGACCCAGCACATGCTTAAGTATTTTGATGACATAATCGGCAAGGATCTGGGGTGGGGTGTTCTGGGTACTTTGTTGTTTTATTTTGCTGTTTGTATGATACCTGTGGCATTGCCGCTGGCTATTCTTTTGTCATCCCTGATTACCTTCGGAAACCTCGGTGAACACTTTGAACTCACCGCTATTAAAAGCCTTGGAATCAATCTTGTAAGGGCTTTGGCACCAATTTCTGCTTTTGTGCTTTTACTGACCGGTGTGGCTTTTTTAGCCAATAATAACCTGGTACCCAAGGCAGCACTGGAGGCATACTCACTCCTTTATGACATCAAGCAAAAAAAGCCTTCCCTGGATTTAAAAGAGGGGGCTTTTTATGGGGCGATTCCTGAGGTGAATATTAAGGTGGAGCATAAATATCCTGACGGGGAAAATCTTAAGGGAGTCATAATTTATGATCACAGGGGAAAGTCGGGAAATAAAGAGGTAATTGTCGCCGACTCAGGAAGGATGTACACCATTCTCAATGATAATTACCTGAAACTTGAATTATACAACGGGTATAATTATAGTCAGGGGACTGCTTCTGAACAACAAATGGCGGGTCAGCCTTCAAACGTTAACTCATTCAGTAAGACTAAATTCAGAAAGACTTATATGGTTTTTGATCTTTCTGCTTTTAATCTGAACAGAACGGATAAGAAGTGGTTTCAGGGAAACAGGATCATGAGGAATCTTGATGAGCTCAGGTATGATATGGATTCACTTGAATTTGAAATTAAAAAATCCAAGCTGACCCTTTATGATAATGCAGGAACAATGTTTGGCTTTGTATCAAGGACAATCCCGATGGAAGTAAATCGTGATCTGCTGGACGTTTTGAAATCTCGGGACAGTGCAGAAATTGTTGCCTCGGTAAATCCTGGTCTGCAGCGTGACGTTCAGAGGAGCCGAATGTCATCCCGATTCGGAATGTCCAGTATTCAGCGTGATTCTGCTATTAGATCCTACAAATTAAAGGCTGGCACCTTGCGTGAGGAATACCGTAGATTTCTGGATAGTTCATTTCTTAACCGTCCGTCGCTACAGGAGGTTTCAGGAGCGCTTGCAATGGCCAGGACGGTTCAGATGCAGGTTGCTCAGGTACTCGATAATAACAGATTGCAGTCTTATGAATTTAGAGTCTTTAAAATTCAGTGGCATAAAATCTGGGCAAACTCCATTTCCTGCCTTATTATGTTTCTGATTGGCGCCCCGCTTGGTGCAATCATAAAAAAAGGGGGACTGGGCGTTCCTGTGCTCACATCAATCATCTTTTTTATAATTTTTTACGTCCTGACCATTCTTGGTGAAAAGTGGGCCAAGCAGGAAGTATTGTCAGTGCCTGCAGGGGTTTGGTCAGCGAATCTTATTTTGCTTGTTTTTGGCCTTCTTTTCATGATACAGGCCAGAAGAGATGCCCGTTTCTTTGAATCGGACTTTTATAAAGTCCTGTTTGAAAGGCTTATCAGGCGGTTTCGGGCCGGCAGGGCATAAAAAACTATAAATTTTTGCAAAACCGCAGGAAATTGTACTTTTGCCCCCGAAAAAAGTAAAAGTTTAAAAGATGTATCTCACAAGCGAGAAAAAGAAAGAACTCTTCAGTAAGCATGGATTTGCAAAGGTTGCAAAGGACACCGGTTCACCTGAATCCCAGATTGCCCTTTTTACCCATCGCATTAACCACCTCACTGATCACCTGAAGTCTAATAAAAAGGACTATTCCACCCAGCAAGGACTGCTGAAACTGGTAGGTAAACGTAAAAAACTGTTGAACTACCTGTATGACAACGACATCAAGCGGTACCGCTCGGTCGTCGCTGATCTTGAACTAAGAAAATAATTAAAGGGGAACAGTCTTGTTCCCCTTCATTTTATCATCTCAGGCCTGCCAGATCCCCGGGGGAGTATCTCATTTTAGCCGGCATGGTTCCGGTTATTCATTTCCAATGTGATCTCTTTTGATTGTCCTTGCAGGTCTTAACTAAAAATTTATGAACCAGAATATTATAACTATGTCTTGTGCCCTTCCGGATGGAAGGGAAATTACTATTGAAACCGGAAAGCTTGCCCGTCAGGCAGATGGTTCAGTTGTTCTTAAAATGGGGAATACGATGATTCTTGCCACCGTGGTGTCAAACCATGATCCTGTGGCAGGGGCAGACTTTCTCCCGCTCTCGGTTGATTACCAGGAGAAATTTGCCTCAACGGGAAAAATTCCGGGAGGATTTCTTAAGCGCGAAAGCAAATTATCAGATTACGAAATTCTGATCAGTCGACTGGTTGATAGGGCGATCAGACCGCTGTTTCCGGATGATTATCATTCTGAAACACAGGTAAATCTTCAATTGATTTCAGGAGATATGAATGCACTTCCTGATGGACTGGCGGCCTTTGCGGCATCTTCGGCAATTGCAGTTTCGGATATTCCTTTCAACGGACCGATCTCTGAGGTTAGGGTGGCAAGGGTTAATGGGGAGTACCTGATTAATCCAACGAATGCACAGAAAGAGCAGGCAGATATCGACCTGATTGTTGGTGCGTCAATCGATAATATCCTTATGGTTGAAGGTGAATGTAAAGAGGTAAGTGAGGATGACATGATTGAGGCCATACGTAAAGCACATGAGGCCATCAAGGTTCAATGTCAGCTTCAGATTGACCTTTCTATTAAGTCTGGTAATACAGTTAAGAGAGCATATCAACACGAAGAAAAGGATGAGGCGCTCCGCAATCAGTTGCATGAAACACTTTATCCCAAAGTCTATGAAGTTGCCCGTGAGCAAATAGCAAACAAGCAGATCCGCTCTGAGAAATTCAAGGCTATTCTGGAGGAATATAAAGCAGGACTTTCTGCTGACTCTTCCATTAACATGGATCTTGTTAAAAAGTATTACAAAGAAATTCAGAAAGCTGCCTGCAGAGACCTTGTGTTACTTGAAGGAAAGCGACTGGATGGCCGCAAGACTACTGAGATAAGACCTATCTGGACAGAAGTAAATTATCTTCCCGGAGCCCATGGTTCCTCAATTTTTACCAGAGGTGAAACTCAATCGCTTTCTACCGTTACGCTTGGCACCAAGCTCGATGAACAGATGATTGATGGTGCAATGTTCTCAGGGTATAACAAGTTTATCCTCCACTATAATTTCCCCGGTTTTTCTACTGGAGAAGTTAAACCAAATCGCGGTCCCGGTCGTCGTGAAGTAGGGCATGGCAACCTGGCCTGGAGGTCTCTGAAACAAGTACTTCCAAATCCTGAAAACAACCCATATACCATACGGGTTGTTTCTGACATTCTGGAATCAAATGGTTCTTCATCTATGGCAACTGTTTGCGCAGGTTCGCTTGCATTGATGGATGCCGGCATACCTGTCACAGGTGCTGTTTCAGGAATTGCAATGGGAATGATATCCGATTCAAAAACAGGGAAATATGCAATTCTGTCGGATATCCTTGGAGATGAAGATCACCTTGGTGATATGGACTTCAAAGTTACCGGGACGAACAAAGGAATCACAGCCTGTCAGATGGACCTTAAGGTTGACGGACTGACCTTTGA
>JBMTCO010000045.1:0-19235 GCA_049430945.1 Cyclobacteriaceae bacterium | reverse complement strand
CAGCACTGTTTTGATGTGCATGGATCAACCGGTGGATGGAATCAATCTGAAGCGAACCGGTGAGATACGACAGAATAAGGATGCCCAGGCACAGGTGCCTGAGACCTGGTAATTTTCTAAAAAGTTGTACGGATCTCACTGCCCAAAAATACCTGATACAACGCTAAGGCACAATACCCTGCGGCAGCACTCTGTACTGCTTTTTATCTGACCTCAGGGTAACCGAGAACTTCCATCATGCTTTTGGCAGATTGTTCCGGTGCAAAGAGAGATGTTACAATTTCCCCCTCCTCATTTCTGTTAATCAGCACGTGCTTGGGCGCGGGCACCAGACAGTGCTGAATTCCGCCATATCCACCAAGCGATTCCTGATAGGCTCCTGTATGAAAAAATCCGATGTAGAGCTTTTCCTGATCTGTAATCATAGGCAGGAACACCTCGCCACGATGGGCTTCAGAATTGTAGTAATCCATACTGTCACAGGTCAGTCCACCGAGGTTCACTTTATGAAAGGGGTCATCCCATTTATTTACTGCCAGCAGAATATATTTTTGGTTCAGGCCCCATGCGTCAGGAAGGTGTGTAATAAAGGAGCCATCAATCATATACCATAATTCCTTGTCGTTTTGAAGTTTCTGATCCACGACAGAATACAGAACTGCACCACTTTCTCCAACAGTAAAACTTCCGAACTCGGTAAATATGTGAGGAACCGGAACATTGTTTTTATCGCAGATCCACTTGATGTTTTCCACGATCTGCTCTATCATATACTTATAGTCATATGAAAAAGTCAGTGATGTTTTAATGGGAAAACCTCCTCCGATGTCAACAGAATCAAGAGTATCGCAGATTTTACGGAGTTCACAATATTTAAAAATAAATCTGCTGAGCTCACTCCAGTAGTATGAAGTATCCTTTATGCCGGTGTTGATGAAGAAGTGCAGCATTTTCAGCTGAGCCTTATTGCTGCCTGCTATTTTGTCTTTGTAAAGCGGCACGATGTCATTGTACCTTATACCAAGTCTTGAGGTATAAAACTCAAACTTTGGCTCTTCATCTGAAGCAACCCGTATTCCGACTTTGTAGGGTCCGTTTACCTTTGCCTCGTAAATATCTATTTCGCTAAGATTATCCAGAATCGGAACGACATTTTGAAAACCATCATTAATGAGGTCACTGATAGATTGCGTATAGAACGGCATTTTAAAACCGTTACAAATGATATAAGTATCCTTGGACAGTTTTCCACGTTCATGCAGTGCCCTGACGATCGGAATATCAAAGGCGGATGATGTTTCTATATGCACTTCATTGCGAAGTGCCTCTTCCAGGACAAAAGAAAAATGGGATGATTTGGTGCAGTAGCAGTAAGTATAGCTTCCGTTGTACTTAAATTTTTCCATTGCCTGGGAAAATGCAGATTGCGCAAATCTGATATTCTCCCTGATTCTTGGCAGATAAGTAAGTTTAAGAGGTGTGCCATATTCTCTGATGATATCCATCAGGGGCACCTCGTTAAAGAGCAGTTCATGTTCCCAGACTTTGAATTCCTCCTGCGGGAAATCAAACGACTGCTCAATCAGTTCCCGGTAACTTTTCATTTTGCTTTTTAGACTCGGATTCTGTGGTTGTCAGGCTGTTTAAAGAAGGGTGCAATATTGGTACTAATTTAGCATCTTTGCAATACGATGTTTAACCGCTTTCTTCAACTGAATTTCAGCATCGCCTACGGCCTTTCAGGCATCTAAAGGGAGGGTTTTCTGCCTTCTTCAATCCCTTTTATTAACCTGTTCCCATCGTTTAAAGCGTAAATATTCAGCCATGAAAGAACTTATAATCATAGAAGTTAAATCAGAGATCGGGGCCGGTACCCGTGGTGCAAGCCTGGGTATAGAAGCTGTAAAAATTGCCAGTCTGGATCTTGGTTCGGACCTTTTCAGAACACATCCGAGCATTGAGGTGGAGCATGTCAACGAATTGTTATTCAACAGCGCAGAGCATGCTTATGCTAAATTCATTGACGGAGTGCTAATCATGGAAGAAAGGGTTTGTCTTGAAGTTTATGAGCAGCTCTTTGAGGAAAAGTTCCCTGTTGTAATGGCCGGAGATCATTCAACGGCTTATGGAACAATTGCAGGTATAAAAAAGGCTTATCCGAAAAAGCGTTTGGGTGTAGTGTGGATCGACGCACACGCCGACCTGCATTCTCCATATACCACCCCTTCAGGTAATATGCACGGGATGACACTGGCAATGGCTTGTGATTTTGATAATCTTGAATGTAAGGTCAATCAGCCCAGAGGAGAAACCCTCGAGTATTGGGAGCAAATTCAGCAGGTTGGTACCCCAGGCGCAAAAATAAATCCTGAAGACATTGTATTTGTCTCGGTCCGGGACCTGGAGAAGGCAGAGAACTACCTGATCAATAAATATGGAATGAATTTTATTGAGGTTGAGGATGTACGGAAAAAAGGCCCCGAAGCCGCCGCTGCCAAGGCACTCAAAATGCTTGATCACTGTGACCTTATTTATATCTCATTTGATGTGGACAGCATTGACAGCCGGTTCTCGTCAGGCACAGGCACACCTGTACCAAATGGACTTAATCCTGAGGAGGTAAGAATTCTCAATACTGAACTTGTAAAGGATCCGAGAGTTTGTGCGTGGGAAATTGCCGAGGTAAATCCTACACTTGACACAGAAAACAAGATGTCTGAGACGGCCTTTGAAGTAATACGGTCTGTTACAGGGGCCATAGTGTCAAGAGAGGCCTGAAAACAGGCCCCTTTATTGTCCCATTTGATTAATTTCGCGCTCATTATTTTAAAATATGAGCCAAAGACCTATTTCCGATTTTATAGAAAAAAATTACCTGCATTTCAATGCCGCTGCGCTTGTTGATGCCGCGAAGGGCTATAAAAAGCACCTTGAACAAGGTAAAAAAATGATGGTAACCCTCGCAGGTGCTATGAGTACCGGTGAACTGGGAATAAGTTTTGCTGAAATGATCAGGCAAAACAAGGTTCACATCGTATCATGTACAGGTGCCAATCTTGAGGAAGACATCATGAATCTGGTTGCTCATTCTCATTATCGCCGTATTCCTCATTACCGAGATCTGACTCCGGAGCAGGAGTGGGATTTGCTGCAGAATCATCTCAATCGTGTGACCGATACCTGTATCCCTGAAGAAGAGGCCTTCCGCCGGCTTCAGAAACATTTGTTTAAAGTATGGAAGGATGCTGAGGATAACGGTGAACGTTTGTTTCCTCACGAGTTTATGTTCAGAATGATTAACAGCGGTGACTTGAAGCAGTATTATGAGATAGATCCCAAAAACAGCTGGATGATTGCTGCGGCAGAAAAGAATCTGCCCATGGTTGTTCCGGGATGGGAGGATAGCACTATGGGCAATATTTTTGCATCGTATGTCTATTCAGGCGAACTCAAAGCTACCACCATGAAAAGCGGAATTGAATATATGGTGTGGCTCGCAGACTGGTATATAAAAAATGCTGGTACAGATGGCATCGGCTTTTTCCAGATTGGTGGCGGCATTGCAGGTGATTTTCCGATTTGTGTGGTACCGATGCTCCACCAGGATCTTGAAATGGATAATGTGCCTTACTGGAGCTATTTCTGCCAGATCAGTGATAGTACTACAAGTTATGGATCCTACTCCGGAGCAGTTCCCAATGAAAAAATCACCTGGGGTAAACTGAACGTCGACACCCCTAAGTACATCGTTGAGAGTGACGCGACCATTGTGGCGCCATTGATTTTTTCTTACGTGCTTGATCGCTAAAGCCTGAATTAACTTAAATGGATGCGCGGTTAAAATCAGAAATTCAGGCTACCCTCAAAGTTCTGTATGATTTTGAAGGGGAGGTTCAGCTTCAACCAACCAATCAGGAATTTGAGGGCTCTCATACCATTGTTTGTTTTCCTTTCACAAGACTTAGCAGAAAATCACCTGAGGAAACAGCAAGATTAATTGGCGAGCATCTGTCTGATAACAGTACTCTGATTAAAAACTTCAATGTCGTTAAAGGATTTTTGAATCTTCAGATCAGAGATGAAGTTTGGGTTTCTGTTTTTAATGACATCTACAGTGACAAAAATTTCGGAGTCAATCCTCCAAATGGAAGAGAACTCATGGTTGAGTATTCTTCGCCCAATACCAATAAGCCTCTGCATCTTGGTCATCTAAGAAATAACTTTCTCGGGTATTCAGTTGCTGAACTTTATAAGGCACTTGGATTTACAGTAAGAAAAGTTCAGATCATAAATGACCGTGGGATCCATATTTGCAAAAGTATGGCAGCCTGGCAGCAGTTTGGTCATGGAGAAACTCCTGAAACCTCCGGACTGAAGGGTGATCACCTGGTCGGAAAGTACTATGTGATTTTTGACCGGGAGTATAAAAATCAAATTGCTGCTCTTATGCAATCGGGCAGCTCTCAGGATGAAGCTGAAAAGGAGGCGCCAATTATGAAAACTGCCGTACGAATGCTGCAGCTTTGGGAGCAAAAGGATCCTGCGACTGTTGAATTATGGGGTCTGATGAATGGCTGGGTCTATTCTGGTTTTGAAAAGACCTACCGCAGGATGGGAGTAGATTTTGAAAAACTTTATTTTGAGTCTGACACGTATTTGCTTGGTAAGGATGAGGTTTTAAAGGGGCTGGAACACGGTGTCTTTTTCAAAAAGGAGGATGGTTCTGTTTGGGTTGACCTGACTGAAGATGGTCTTGATCAGAAAGTTTTACTGCGTGCTGATGGCACATCGGTATACATAACACAAGATATCGGAACAGCCATTCTTCGTTTTCATGATTATCCGAGGATTGAAGGTCAGGTATATACTGTAGGCAATGAGCAGGAGTATCATTTTAAGGTTCTTTTCATTATTCTAAAAAAAATAGGATTTAAGTGGGCTGATAAATGCTTTCATCTTTCCTATGGAATGGTGGATCTTCCCACAGGAAGAATGAAGTCACGTGAAGGCACAGTGGTTGACGCAGATGATCTGATGGAGGAAATGGTGCAGGAAGCCGCGAAACAAAGTCGGGAGCTGGGTAAGGCGGAATATTCAGATGAACTTAATGAAATGATCGGCCTTGGTGCGCTCAAGTATTTCTTGCTTAAAGTTGATCCTAAAAAGCGAATGATGTTTGATCCGGAAGAATCCATTCAACTTCAGGGAAACACCGGACCTTTTATTCAGTATACACACGCGCGTATTCGGGCATTGATCAGAAAGGCTGAGGAACAGGATCTTTCACTGGAGAAAAAATTCACACTTCAAGAGCTCCATGATTCTGAGCGTGTTCTGATCCGGCTGATCAGTCGTTATCCTTCTGTATTGAAAGAGGCCGCTGAACTTTACGCTCCTTCCATCATGGCAAACTATGCCTTTGAGTTATCAAAACAATTCAATCATTTTTATCAGTCTGTGCGGATTTTTGGAGAGTCCGATTCTGAAAAAATGATTTTCAGAATAGCCCTCGCAGAAAGTGTTGCAAAAACCCTCAGCAGGTCCATGTCACTTCTTGGCATAGGTGTTCCGGAAAGGATGTAAAACCGGGAGTGAACTGTTTACTTTTCTATATGAAAACCAAAGTGAAGCGTTATCCGTTTATATAACCTTCGGATATTTGTCCCTGTTAAATTTTCACTATGAAACTGATAGCTGTCATCCTGACCCTTACAACAATGCTTTCCGGACCTGCCGGAACAATCTATGATTTCAAAATCAACAGTCTCGATGGTACTCCGGTTGATTTTAAATCTTTTAATGGTAAAACCTTGCTGATCGTTAATACAGCATCAAAATGTGGATATACGCCACAGTATGCAGATCTTCAGAAATTGCATGAACAATACGGTGATAAGGTTACAATCCTGGGATTCCCTGCCAATAATTTTGGCGCACAGGAGCCCGGCTCAAGCTCTGAAATTAAAACGTTCTGCTCTGAGAATTATGGCGTCAGTTTTATGATGTTTGAAAAGATCTCTGTCAAGGGTACAGATCAGCATCCATTATATAGTTGGTTAAAGGAAAAATCCGGAAGTGAACCCACATGGAATTTCTGCAAGTACATTGTTAAACCCGATGGTTCGGTTAAATTTTTTCCTTCAAGGGTTAAGCCGATGGACGAACAGATTCTTAAAGAGTTGTGATTCGGCTTTCAATCTTCATATTATTTATGTTCTCATTCCTGAGTAAGCCTTCGGCGATTGCCCAGAAGTCCATTTATGATTTCAAATTACCTGCTTTGGACGGCAGTGAAGTTGATTTCAGCAGGTTTCGCGGTAAGTGGCTGCTGATTGTTAATACAGCCTCTAAGTGTGGGTATACACCTCAGTATGCAGATCTTCAAAAACTTCACGAATTATATGGCTCCAAAGTGGCAGTCCTTGGTTTTCCCGCAAATGATTTCTTATGGCAGGAGCCGGGATCTAATTCACAGATTGCTGCTTTTTGTGAAAAAAATTATGGAGTTACTTTTCAGATGTTTGAAAAGGTCTCTGTTAAAGGTTCAGGTAAACATGCATTGTTCCGTTATCTTGAATCAAAATCAGGAAAAACTCCCGGTTGGAATTTTTCTAAATATCTGATTGCGCCGGATGGTGAGGTTGCAGCCTTTTATCCTTCCGGTATTAGTCCCCTTGACAAGCAAATCATTGACCGGATTACTAAATAGTGGCATATTTGTCTTATGAAGTGGTTATTTCAGACAAGACCCGTTGCATTTGATTTAAGTATGTTGTTGATCCGCCTTTCAGGTGGATTATTGTTATTGCATGGAATTCCAAAACTGATGGGATTCACAGAGCGGATGGATAAATTCAGTGATCCGTTTGGGATTGGTTCTGTTGCCTCCCTTGCACTTTGTGTATTTGCTGAATTTTTTTGCACTGTTTTTGTTGTTGTCGGGGCATTTACGCGAATCATGGTAATTCCGGTCATCATCAATATGGCCGTCATTGTATTTATTATTCATGGCGGAGAGCCGCTGAAAGAACGTGAACTTGCCGTTTTCTACCTTTTGATTTTTACTTCAGTATTTTTTGCCGGCCCCGGAAAATATTCTCTTGATGGTCTGAAGAACGGCTGATATGATTCCATGAAAAACTGGATTATTGCCTTTCGACTCAGGACCTTGCCTCTTGCGCTTTCATCGGTAGGCATGGGCGGCTTTCTGGCTGCTCATCAGGAAAGATTCCAGTTAAACATATTTTTGCTGACGGCTTTAACTACAATATTTCTCCAGGTTCTGTCAAATCTTGCAAATGATTATGGAGATTCTGTCCATGGGGCCGACCATGCAGGTCGCAAGGGGCCACTGCGTACTGTTCAGTCCGGTTCGATATCATTGTCAACTATGCGTACTGCAGTAATTATTTTTGCATTTCTTTCATTAACATCAGGCTTAATATTATTGTTTGCTGCATTTGGCAGTGATCTGCTGAATGCACTTGGATGGCTTGTTATAGGTTGCATCTGTATCTATGCAGCCATCACCTATACGGCAGGAAAAAAGCCTTATGGTTACCTTGGATTCGGAGATTTATCAGTTTTCATTTTTTTTGGAGTTATCGGTGTTATGGGCTCACAATACATGCAGACAAGGACATTTGACATACTACATCTCATTCCGGCTGCAGCCACAGGCCTTTGGGCTGTTGCAGTCCTGAATTTGAATAATATAAGAGATATTGAATCAGACAGAATTGCAGGAAAGTACTCAGTTCCGGTCCGATTTGGTCACACAGCAGCTCTGACATATCATCGTTTTTTACTTTTTGGCCCATTTGCTCTGGGCATTATTTTTCAGCTTGCTGATCTGGTTCGCAGCAATTTAGACTTTCAGCCTTTGCGTTTTGTTTTTCTCATTACACTCCCTGTTGCTTTTATGCTCGAACATGCCATAAGAAGGAAAAAACCGGATCAGCTTGATCCACTATTGAAAAAAACTGCTTTGACTTCACTCGCTTTTATGATTCTTTTTGGAATTGGACTAATTGTCAACAATCCTTCTTAATATTTTCTTAATAATAAACTGACTAAAATCAGTTTTGAGGGTGCCACCCTACCACTTCATCGTTGCAAGAATTTGCTAGTTTTGAATAAATCGTTTTTTATATGAAAAAGATACTTGTACCCAGTGATTTCTCTGAGCAATCACTGAATGCATTCAAATTTGCTGTTGACCTCGCCACACGGGCAAAAAGCGAAATTCATCTCCTTCATGTAATTGAATTGCCGGTCTTATATGACACTACACTGATGCCGGCTTTGTCTTTTGAAAAAGAGTACCTGGAGGACGCTGCAGGTCTTGCGAAAAAGACATTCACCAGAATGATCAGTAAAGTGAACAAGAATATAAAGGTTTCCTGGTCTGTGGGATATGGAAACCCCACATCGGTTATTCTTCAGGAACTTAAGTCCGGTAAATTTGATCTTATCGCGATGGGCACCAAGGGCGCCACAGGACTGAAGGAATATTTTGTGGGCTCTAATACTGAAAAGATTGTTCGCTTGTCGGGAGTACCTGTCATTTCTGTTCCGGGTCCGGTTGGGATTTCTTTCATTAAAAATCTGATTATAGCCACAGGATTTTCAGGAAATCAGGACTCATTTGTCAATGCTGTTAAAAAGCTTCAGCTGTTTATGAATGCCACATTGCATCTTGTCTATGTTAATACTCCCGCAATGTTCAGAAAAGACAGTGAGTCAAAGGAATTACTTAATTCCTTTATCAAAAAGTATGATCTGTCCGGTGTGAAGCCTGTAATAGTAAATGATATAACCGAGGAAGAGGGAGTCATTCACTATGCGATGAATACGGGTAAGTGCATGGTGGCTATGGCTACACATGGTCGGAAGGGACTGGCTCATATACTTACGGGTAGTGTTGCGGAAGACGTGGTGAACCACATTAAATTCCCTGTTTATACAATTCGGCTGGATAAAAAGAGGTAACAGAACCTGCCATTTAGCCTCTGCCGAGATTTAAATCGCATATTTTTTATAATTTTGATCATATCTGGATGATTTGATCCGAAAGTTTTTTCCTCTTGACAGAAACTATTTACTGGAGCAGGCGCAGTTCCGGACCAGAGATCGTCTCCTTAAAATTTTAGCCACGCAGTCCATTGAATCATATGAAATGGTCAATAACCCGCTGGGGCTTGAGGATTCATTTATAAGTAAAATCAGGCATTTTGATAATACTGTAACTGCTGCTCTTGATGAGTTATACTGGACTTTATGCGGTATTTACCGGTTCATTCATAATAATAATCAGCTTGAGTTGTTATGGGACGGGAAAGATCATCTGACGCGTTATGAAGAGGAGTGGGTTTTAACTTTCCGTCAATGGACAAGTGATCTTTGTAAGGATCAACTTTTTGTTCAGGCTGTTCTGGATTTAAGTGTGTTTTTACCCTCAGGAAAGCAACCAGCTATGTCCTCAAACCGGATGCAACATTTCATCCAGTCAAGATTTTCTGTGAAAATTCATAAATCCAAAGGCATTTTCGCTGCCTGAATTCAATTTTATCGAACTGACTAATCAGGGTTTTCGGCCGCTCTTTTTTTCTTTAGGCGTCCTTTGGATATATTTAATCACCTAACTCCTGAAATATGAATATGCGTCAACTGTTTTCCTTATTGTCAACAGGATCAATTCTTTTAACCGGTATCCTTGGGTATTACGTGAATATTGGCTTTTACGTACTCTATGTCTTTGTTGTTCCATTGGTATTGCTTGGCGTTGCTGATATGATTCAGGAGAAACAATCTATACGTCGGAATTTTCCATTACTTGGAAGACTCCGTTATGTCCTTGAGGATTTGCGTCCTAAAATTCAGCAGTATTTTGTGGAGTCAGACACCGACGGTGCACCCATCAACCGAAATGAGCGATCCATGGTTTACCAGCGTGCCAAAAGACAGGTTGATACCACACCTTTTGGCACTCAGCTTAATGTATACGCCGAGGGTTATGAATGGATGACGCACTCCATCAATCCCAAAGACTTTCAAAAGCTGGATCACCATCCACGTGTTCGGGTCGGCGGTAAGGATTGCACCCAACCATATCAGGCAAGTATTCTGAATATATCAGCTATGAGTTTTGGATCGCTCAGCAAAAACGCCGTAATGGCATTAAACGGTGGCGCGAAGAAAGGAGGGTTTGCACATAATACAGGCGAAGGTGGATTAAGTCCTTATCACCTGGATCCCGGTGGTGACATTATCTGGCAGATTGGAACAGGATATTTTGGTGCCCGTGACAAGCAAGGAAATTTTAATGATGAGGCATTCAGGATAAATGCAACAAAGCCAAATGTAAAAATGATTGAGATTAAACTCTCTCAGGGTGCTAAGCCCGGTCATGGCGGAATTCTTCCTGCGAAAAAAAATACTCCTGAAATTGCTGCCATTCGTCTGGTTGAACCGGGAACTACTGTGTTTTCCCCTCCTTTTCACAGTGCATTCGGTACACCGGTTGAGCTAATTCAGTTTATTGATAGGCTCAGAAAATTATCTGGTGGTAAACCGGTAGGATTTAAGTTATGTATTGGAAGAAAAAGTGAGTTTCTTTCAATATGTAAGGCTATGTATAAACTGGATAGTTATCCTGATTTTATTTCCATTGACGGAGGGGAGGGAGGTACAGGCGCAGCCCCTCCCGAGTTTTCCAATTCAGTGGGTATGCCTTTACTGGATGCACTTGCCTTTGTTGACAATTCGCTCAGAGGTTTTGGAATCCGGGAGAAGTTAAAGATCAATTGTTCAGGCAAAATTCTCTCAGGATTTCATATTATGAGAGCCCTCGCACTCGGAGCCGACTTTTGCAGCAGTGCAAGAGGAATGATGCTTGCACTTGGATGTATTCAGGCTTTGGAATGCAATAAAAATACCTGTCCGACAGGTGTTGCTACTCAGGATGCATATTTTATGAAAGGCCTTGTCGTGGGTGATAAAACCGAGCGTGTATATAGCTTTCACAAAAACACTTTAGAAAGTTTTGTGGAGCTCATGGGTTCTGCAGGGCTTGAGCGTCCTGATATGATCAACCGTACCCATGTTTACCGTCGCGTGTTTATGAATCTTGTCAAGACTTATGAAGAAATTTATCCGACCTTGCCTGAAGGATGTCTGCTTGAGGGAGGAGACTCTCCCTTGGAATTTGATGCCTACCTTTCAAGATCGTCTGCTGATTCCTTTGAGCTTGTTAATACCTGAATTCTTATAAACAAAATGCAGACAGAATTTGATTCAGATAAAGGGTTTAAATGGTCCTCGTCGCTTTTAATTGAATTGACGGGTATCATTCTGATCCTGTTATTTTGGGTATTTACTTTTTTTTTGTTCCCCATTATTCCGGAAGATATTCCAACGCATTTTAATATGGAGGGAAAACCTGATTCATTTGGAAGCAAGACCTCTGTTTTCCTTTTACCCGGAATCGCTTCAGTTATTTTTATATTACTTACTGTAGTCAACCGTCGACCTGAACGATTTAACTATCCCGTAATAATCAATGAGCAAAATGCGGAAAGTCAGTACAGACTCGCAGGAAATTTTATTCGATTTCTGAAAATTTTTATTGTCCTTATTTTTTGGGTGATATTTTATTTTTCAACAGCTCTCACCCATGCACAGCGATCTTCACTCGGAAAATATTTACTTCCTGTCCTGCTTCTTTTGACATTTTTCCCTGTTTTAACATATCTTATTATAGCCTCTAAGCACAAATCCTGATGGAAACATGTAAAAAAATGAATCGCCGGCCTTTTTTAATTAAAACAGGCCTGGCGGCCGCAGCATTGCTTGGGCTGAGCCAGTGCAGTAAATTCATTGAAGCTGTCCCTGAAGGACTTGCATTGAGTAAGCCATTGGCGGCGGAGGATCTCATTCAGTTTATCAAGAGAATTGCGGGAAAATTTGATTTGAATCTATATCGTGGCATTATCGGTGCGGCAAATGAATTCAAGGAGGGAGACCAGATTCTTGGTGTGTCTGCTGCGAATGAGGAGTCCAGAACTTATGCCCGTGAATTGATATTTAAAACGAGGCTCAGAGATATAAATTCATTTTCACTCTATGATGATGCCATTTTCAAACTTATCTCTGACACCACCTTAAATAAGGATTCTCTATCCGACTGGACGATAGGAGATTTGAAGAAAGCGGTTCTTGAATTGCCTGAGCAGGAACTAAAAAAACTGATCCCCTCCCTTACAAGCGATGTTATAGCTTGTCTTGTAAAAGTTATGTCCGGTAAGGAGTTAATCATAGCCGGCAGTCGCATATTTAATCCGCTGCCGGGAAGTAAAATCGGAAGCAAAGGCTATATGGGTGCGAGGGTTCAGCCTAATTCGCCGACTGATGATCCGGAGGACATTCGGTGGCAGGTATTTAATGCATGGTCTTATGGAGTTGGTGATGTTGTTCTTGGTACTAATCCTGTGTCCTCCGACCCTGAGCGTGTTGCAAGAATTGAACAGACTTTAGTGGATATACTTAAGACTTTTGGACTTGAGAACACGATGCCTAATTGTGTTCTTGCACATATTGATATTCAGGCTGCGGTAGAAGAAAAGAATCCCGGAACCACAGGGATATGGTTTCAAAGTATTGCGAGTACTGTAAAAGCAAACCAGACTTTTGATGTTACTGTTGAAAAAATGTTTGCTCATGTTGCAAAGCGTACAGGGAAGTTTGGTCTATATGCTGAAACCGGTCAGGGGGCTGATGCAACCAATGGCCATGGTGAGGGTGTTGACATGGTGGTTCATGAGTCCAGAAAGTATGGATTCTTGAGGGCTTTGCGTCTTTATCTTGAGGAGCATAAAACCGGGGCTGAGCCGCCATGGGTTTTTGTAAATGATGTGGCAGGTTTTATTGGGCCTGAGGTTTTTCGCTCCCGCGAGCAGTTGGTTAGGTGTTGCCTTGAGGATATTGTGATGGGTAAGCTTCATGGCCATACCATTGGTCTTGATATTTGCTCCACCCTTCATATGGATATTGATCTGGATGACCTGGAGTGGTGCATTGATCAGATCATGCCTGCAAACCCTGCTTATCTAATGGCACTGCCAACCAAAAATGATCCAATGCTCAGTTACCTTACCACGGCATTTAATGATCATGTGCGAATCAGGGAGAAATTTGGCTATAAGGTAAACGATGCTATGTGGGATTTTTTTATGCGCATTGGTGTAATCGGTGAAGATGGTAAGCCCGGAGTTCATTTCGGTGATCCGGTATGGGTTTACTATCAGTATTGTCTGGCAAGGCAAGATACTAGAAGCAGGGTTCAGATTTATGAGGAAGGCAGAGAATGCATATCACGAGTTAAGAGAAGAGGCGTCCCTATTGCAGAAGGATTTGGAAATAATTTCTGGGATATGGAACCCGGACTTGAAAATCAGATTCGACATTTGTATGCTGATGCCAAGAAAAGTATTTGGATGCAACTCCCTGAATCTTTTGCAGACTCAGTTTCAGGCGCCATTTTATTGAATTCCCGTTCAGCTGATCGTAAGGACTATATTTACCACCCTGAGTCGGGTGAAAAACTTTCCGACCGTTCTGTCAGGGTGTTGCAAAATTTGAGAATAAAACGTGCAGGGAGATTGCCTGATGCTCAAATTGTAATTTCGGATGGTTTATGTCCTGATTCTCTTACTGATGATGGACATCTTGAACCATTTCTGGATGGATTGAAGGATGAACTTCAAAATGCAGGTATCACTGCTGATGGAAGCATCTTAGTGATCAGATCCGGAAGGGTAAGGGCCGGTTATTCATGCGGCGAATATCTTTTTGGTAATTCCGGCACCGTTGACCGAAAGCATGGTATTATTCATATCATAGGAGAACGACCGGGATCAGGACATCACAGTTTTTCAGCTTACCTGACTGTTGCTTCCAATCTAAAGTGGGGTGAAAAAGGAATTGTTGACCATGATATCACCAGGGTTGTATCAGGTATTTCTGACACCTCAGCTCCTCCCCGGGAGGCTGCCCGTGAATCGGTACAAATTTTAAAAGAGTTATTTGCTTGAAAGGTCAGTCAAACGGCACGTGTACGTGCCGCTCTGCATGATAGGAGGAACGAACCAGCGGGCCTGATTCCACATACCTAAGACCGCGCTTTAATCCTTCTTCTTTATACATCTCAAATGTTTCGGGGTGAATGAATTCCGCAACTTCCAGATGTAATTTGGTAGGCTGCAAATACTGACCAAGGGTAAGAATCATTAAGCCATGCTGTGCCAGGTCATCCATGGCCTTGAAGACCTCCTCTTTTGTTTCACCTACGCCAAGCATGATTCCAGATTTTGTCCTTTTTCCTGCTTCTCTGGTCCTTTTAATCTGCTCCAGGCTGCGCTCATATTTAGCCTGTGGTCTGACAATTCTGTAGAGCCGACCCACGGTCTCCATATTATGACTTACAACCTCCTGACCTCCTTCAATCATTCTGTACAATGCATCCCAGTTACCTTTGGTGTCAGGTATAAGTGTTTCAATGGTTGTGGCGGGGCTTTGTTCTTTCGTCTGAATCACAGTCTGATACCAGATTTCAGCCCCACGGTCTTTTAATTCATCGCGGTTTACGCTTGTTATCACCGCATGTTTTACACCCATTAACCTAATGGCTTCAGCTACCCTCCTTGGCTCATCCGTGTCATATTCTGCAGGACGGCCGGTAGCAACTGCACAGAATGTACAACTGCGGGTGCAGACATTTCCAAGAATCATAAAAGTTGCTGTTCCTGCACCCCAACACTCCCCCATATTTGGACAATTTCCGCTTTCGCAGATGGTGTGCAGTTTATGCGTATCGACCAGATTACGTACGCGTGCATAATCCGGACCAACAGGGAGCTTGACGCGCAGCCAATCAGGTTTACGTCCGCGTGGTTGAGAAATAACAGGCAACTCTATCATTGGAAATAGAAACTATTTTCCGATAAGTCCTTTATAGGCCTCTGAATCCAAAAGGCTATTGAGTTCTTCCGCATTAGTAATTTTAACTTTTACCATCCATCCATCGCTATAGGGGTCTGAGTTGACACTGGCGGGATTAGCCTCAAGCAAGGGGTTAACCTCTGTAACCTGGCCGCTGAGCGGCATAAACAAATCAGATACTGTTTTTACAGCCTCTACGGTACCGAAAACATCATGTTGGTTCAGGGATTGACCGGTGGACTTAATATCGACGTAAACAATATCGCCGAGTTCGCTTTGGGCAAATTCTGTAATTCCAATAATTGCGGTATCCCCTTCAACACGGACCCACTCATGGTCTTTGGTGTACTTCAGATCTGCAGGAAAATTCATATAGTGGTTATTTTTAGTTTTTGAGGCCGGATATTTGCCGGCTTGCAAAATTAATAAAATAAAGGCTCGAAAGGGCTTTCAGATTACTGTGCCAGGTCAAAAAGGATCTTGGTTCCGAACCGGGTTGTTGCCCGTGGAAAGGCAGAAGATATGTAGGGCGTATTGCTGTTTCTTTCAAAATAGAATTGCAGACTTAGTTTTTTATTTACTATGTAATTAATGTTGGGCCTGAGCTGGAAGTTATAATTTCCGTTGGTTACAGTATTAACATCTTCAATTTTTCTCTGAATGGTCTGATTATTTGTTACGCTGATATTGAGCCTGAAGGTCATATCATTTTTTACTGTTACGACCCGTCCGCGGTCTTTAAATGGGAGTTTGAAGTTGTTTTTTGTGAACCCAACTTCTGCTGACCAGTCTTTGCTATTCAACTCCGTAACCTGTGCATTTGAAATATTAAGAGCAAGATCGCGCTTCGTTTTATATTCAAAACGAATACTCATCTTATTCTGAGTCCTTACATTGACACCGATCAGAGGTGCAAATGTTTCCGAAATCATTATCTGACCAATTACGTACTGTGGTATCAGCTTCCCCTGATCATTGCGCTGTGATGCAAAACTTGCACTATTATATTTTTCTATCGGCTGATTGATTCCAACGGAGGTATATTCCAGTGAATTATTGTAATTGATCACTGAGTAATTTGAATTGTAAGCATGTGTAAGTGTGACAGACTGGAATATGCTTTTGAATAATTCAAGTTTTGAGAGGCCGTTATAATCCAGCCGCCAATTAGGGAGTGGCAATCCGGGAAAAGGAGACAAGCTGCTGGTTTGTGCAGGCTTTCCTGTATAGGCTGCGATAAAGGCAGGGATCACTACATCCTGGCTTTTTAATTCATAGGAATTTCCGGTGATCTGATTGAACCGTTGCTGCATGGTTTTGATATTATCTTCAAATTCTCTGAAAACAGTTGAATTTAAACTCGTATTGTTTCTGAATGCAGTACGGATGGAGATGGTAGTTATTTTGTACGATCCTGTCAGACTTGGGCTTTGTGAAATAAATCCTTCTGATTCAAGATCGTATCTGAAAATTTCCTGAAACGAGGCCATCGAAGACTTTTTCAAATCCATTTGAATCCGGAGGTCATTTGCCGGTTCAACATTGGCTCTTAAGGTAATGTCCCTGTTTCTGGTTTGGCTGAATGGCTGCGTTAGCCGTGGACTTTGCGTCAGCCATCCGTTATCTCTGGCCTTGAATCTAATATTAGGGTCCTGTCCGCCAAGAATAAAATCCCATCCCGGTGCTGCATATCCTTTATCCATTCCAAGAAGGTAAGGAGAGGGGGTAAAACCAGGAAGAATGGTTCCCTGGCTTAAATTATAGGTACCATTAATACTTCTTACAGACATCAGCAGCCTGGTAAGACTTTTCAGGCCACCAAGTTCTGGTGGTTTTTTGGTCGTATCCGGTTTGGCTTTTGCCTGCTTTGCTATTTCTGCAGGCGTAAGTTTTCGCTTAGGGGTATTTGCTGCTTTCAGGAACTTTGATTTATTGTAGAGCTTCAGGAAATCAATTTTCCCTGTAAGGGCTCTGTCTACATTATTCTGAATGATATTTCCAAGAAGCAGGGTGTCAACTTTTTCAAGTGGACCTGCCCTCCAGGAGTATCCTAGGTTATGCCGGTAGTCAGCGCCAATCCAGTTAAGGGAAGGGAATTTTTCAAAAGGCAATACATAGTTGGCAGTAATATTCTGCTCAAAATTTTTCATCCTTCCGAACTTTTTGAGATTATCCTTAACTATCTGTTTCAATGAGTCTGTAATGATGTCACCGTCCGGCTCATCAACAATGGCTGCTACTCTTGCTGTGTAATCCAGACCCAGCGAACGCGTGAGGTTCCATTTCACAGCATAGTTTCTGTTGAACACAAAATATTTCTGATAGTTGGGTAAGGTGCTGGCAGCATCGGTGCTGGCGTTTCTGTAAATAATTTTATTGAATGCGCGGTCCAGATCTGCCCGCACGGATATACTTTGCGGCATGGGGTTGAAGTTGAAGTCTCTGATAAATTGCAGACTTTTTGGCTTTGCCCAGCCGGCCTCTTTAAACGGTGAGAATCCCTGAAATTTTGAATTATATTGCCACGCCACGCCACCGCGTATGTTTCGCTGAGTATTTTCAATAAGGTTAAAGTTTGTTCTCGTGGCTTCACTGTAAGCATAGGTGAACGCAAAGTTTTCAATATCCCAGATGTTACTTGCAGCTTTGGGATTTACTTTCACCCTACGCACATTGGTAAAGTTGATGCTTCGTCGGGTACTTACATCCTGAATAAGGTCCAGATATGCCTTTTTTTCGGCATCCGTATTGAATGATTTAAATGCTGCAGCGATTCGGAGATCCGGATTGGCCGGATCAAAGTTCGGGTTGAGCATGGTTTTCTCATAACTTGCAAATACAGGTAATTTCAAACCTGTCCATTTGGGCAGCAGTTTGTCAAGGTTCATATTAAGTGAAACATCGTATGCATTTGTCTCACCTCTTGCTCGCTCAGAAATTTTTGATTGCACCCCCCCGTATCCAAATGAGATGTGCTTGAATGATCCACTTACATTACCCAGGTCAGCCAGCTTGGTATTTAACACAGCATTCAAGGCCCATCCTGCAGTACGATCAAAATCAGTTAGCCTCATTTCGTTTGCCCACAGACAAACATTGTAATCTTTTTTATCCGTTGAAGTCGGGTTTCTGACTCCAATCATAAGAACTCTTACCTGGCTCAGGTCAGGCCTGCCAAGCATTCTGATTCCTTGTCTTCCGTCCACGAGCTTAGGTCCCTGCCTGGGATACAGTTCACCAAGCGGAAAGGATTCCCGGTCGCGGGCAGCCTTTAGCCCATAAAGTTCATCCAGGACCAGGTCTATCTGGTTTTCTTCAGGCCAAATTGCTTCCCTGTTTCCTGACCGTACACTCGGGTCGAGCGGGTCAATGATTTTCAGAGGTATTTCCACTTCATAATAATTCTGATCAAAATCGGTACCCAGTCGGATAAATGCTTTTAGATTTCCATCACGAAGCCCCTGCTCCCCAAAGGCACTCATAAACATTTTCAGTCTGCCATAATTGAAAAAATCAAAAGATACATTTTTATAAATGGCTCTTGCATCGCCATCCTGAAGCTCATCAATGCATAATTGAACCGCTTGTTCATTCAGCCTTCTTGCAACTGTGGAAGTATTGTCACGGTCTCTGCGAAGAGGCTCCACATAGGGAGGCTTGTTATCGCTCGGAAAGCTGTTCTCCTCCACATTTACCACAGAGACAGAAAAATTATCAAGATTTGGTTCAAGAGGTTCCCCGAACCGGGCATCTTCGAGGTTCGCCGTATACCTTCTCCACCTATTTCCTACGGCTCTGAAATTTGCGAGCCGTAAAACGATTGGTTCTTTAAATCCTGTTAAAATGGTGCGGATGTAACGTATTGACTTGAATCCATTGATATCGCCGACCTTCCCTTCGAATTGTCTTACCGGAATACGTACCAGGTACCAGTTTTCAGGATTTACGTCAGGAGGCAGCGTACTCGCACTTGGTCTGATGGCGTCTACAATAAATTTATTTCCTACTGAAAGTGTGCTGGGTTTCAAATCCATTGAATAGATGTAATACTCCTCAAGGTCACTTAGGGTATTGTCCTGGTTCAGGTCTTCATTGTCAGGTGTGGTATAATTTGATCTGGGAAATGCATCTTCATTACTGCTGACAGGAGAATTATTCTCCATACCCATAAAATATTTATAGCGTTCCAACAGACCCGCCCGCTTAGCATCCAGTTCGTTTCCAAGGGTATATTGGAA
>JBMTCO010000044.1:0-19259 GCA_049430945.1 Cyclobacteriaceae bacterium | reverse complement strand
TAAAAACTATATTAAAAGATTTTTTCAAGAAATCCTCAGGAATAAAGCTTATTGAAATATTTGCGACACCCGGAACCGACAGGGAAATTCTTGAGACTATAAAAAAGCAGCAAAAACCAAATAATTATGACTAATGAATTAATCCGCTGGAATCCGGTTAAAGAGTACCGTGAAATATTATTTGAAACTTTTGAAGGAATAGGCAGAATCAGTATCAACCGTCCACAGGTTCACAATGCCTTTACACCACTTACTGTCAGTGAAATGTCCGATGCGATGAACATTTGCCGGGAAGACACTTCTATCGGCGTAGTTGTTCTTACAGGTACCGGAGGAAAAGCGTTTTGCAGTGGAGGCGACCAATCCGTTCGTGGTCATGGCGGATATGTGGGCAATGATACAGTCCCCAGACTCAATGTTCTGGATTTACAAAAACAGATCAGGTCTATTCCTAAACCTGTCATTGCGGCCGTGGCTGGCTGGGCTATTGGTGGAGGTCATGTACTTCACGTCATTTGCGACCTGACAATCGCTGCAGAAAATGCACGCTTTGGTCAGACAGGTCCCAAAGTAGGCAGTTTTGACGGCGGCTTCGGAGCATCTTTTCTGGCGCGAATTGTTGGGCAAAAGAAAGCACGTGAGATTTGGTACTTATGTGATCAGTATGATGCACAGGATGCTTTACAAATGGGATTGGTAAATAAAGTTGTTCCCTTGGAAAAACTTGAAGAAACATACATAGAATGGAGCAGGAAAATAATGCAGAAGAGTCCGCTTGCCATACGGATGTTAAAAAGCGCCTTCAATGCAGAGCTTGATGGCCAGGCGGGCATTCAGGAGCTTGCAGGAAATGCGACCTTGCTCTATTACCTGAGTGATGAAGCAAAGGAGGGTAAAAATGCCTTTATTGAAAAACGAAATCCTGACTTTTCGAAGTTTCCGAAGTTCCCATGATTTGTCTTCAGCTAAAGAATGGTTAAAAAAAAGCTGACCATCACTTTTCCAAAGGAAGGTTTTTCCATTCAGGCGGCAAACCTTGCAGATCGTGATATTTCCAAAGACACCGAAGTCATTCAAAAAGTTGCTGAGGTTTGCAAATGGTGGTCTGAAACTGACCTGCCTTTAACCATAACAACATCCGGTTCTACCGGTACACCAAAGAAATTCAATTTCACCAGAACTGCCGTGAAAACAAGCGTCCGAATGACAACGGAGGCTCTTGGTCTGGAGCATGGAATGAATAGTCTGCTGGCACTTAACCCGAGCTATATCGGTGGCAGAATGATGATTGTAAGAGCACTCTCCACAGGCATGAATCTAATTTGTACCTCCCCCGGTGGCAATCCTCTGGAAATAATAAGTGATTCTCTGAAAATTGATTTTGCGTCATTTGTGCCTATTCAAATTGAGAAAATTCTTTCCAATCCGAAAACAGCAGAAAAATTCAGCAGAATTGGACGTGTACTCATTGGTGGTGCACCAATCGGAGCGAAACTTAAAGAGCGGTTAAGTATTTTCCCCAATAAGATATACCAGACATTTGGTATGACTGAAACCTTATCTCATATCGCGCTAAAAAATCTTACTGAAAATGACAGCAATTACATAAAGCTTCCCGGAGTAACCATCTATACTGACGACCGTGGTTGCCTGGTTGCAGAAATCCCTGGGCTGCTTGAAAACAGATTGGTTACGAATGATCTGATTATTCAAGAAAATGAAAAAACGTTTAAGTGGATCGGCAGAATTGACCGGATGATAAATTCCGGTGGCATAAAAATTTCACCCGAGTTGCTTGAAGAAAAATGCCAGTCGTTATTTGAACCCTATAAAGAATTAAATAATTTTTTTTTCCACTGGCAGTCAGATGACAGGTTCGGTCAAAAGGTTGTCCTGGTTCTAACCGGAAGATCCGAATTTACTTCCGGAAAGATTAAAGAGTTGACTAAAGTTCTTGATGAAGGACTTGAGAATTATGAAAACCCGAAAGCAATTTTCTTGGCGTCTGAAGTTTTGCTAACGCCGGGAGGCAAGATGGATTATCAGGCCACCTTTGAATCAGCACGGCAAATATGGCCATAGCCCACCGGATAATCCGGCAGGCTGCTATGGCTTGCCCGCTAAGACAATTTCTGATTATTCCGGAAAATTAAGGCTTATATAGGCTTTTGCAGACCAGATTTCAATAACGTCGCCCGCATCAATCTGATAAGGTGCATATTGTCTGTTATCAGAGACCAGGAATAGTTTCCCATTTTCATCAATGTAATTGAAAACCCTTTTATAGACAACACCTTCTGATCGAGTCACAAGCACGTAGGTTTTTCCATTTTTAATATCAGTTACCTGGCTGATAAACTCTCCGACTACAATGGTACCGGACTGAAGGGGCAGCATGCTGTCACCGCTAATTTCAAAGGCTCTGTAAGTTCCGTGGTTAAGCATGGGCAACGAGAACCTTGGTAATTCCTGCACAAATTCAGGGTCTGCATATCCGTTGAGATAGCCGGCTGCTGCTTTTAACGGGACGAGTTCAATGTTATTTTTTCCCTGTGCCGGCGAAATATCAACCTGCCTGGCAGTGGACCTGTTAAAAACCTCTAAATTTTTAACAATTGGTGCCTTGATTGATTGTTTGAATGTTGCGCGGAATTCAGGCGATTGAAGAAGGTCCTCAACAGGAACACCACCAAGGTCAGCCATCTTACATAAAAGTTCAAGTCGGGGTTCTGCCCTGCCCTCTTCATAAGCACCAACCAGGGACCTCTTTATTTGAAGCCTGGCAGCAAACTCTTCTTGGGTAAGGTTCAGAGACTTGCGCAGCGACCTGATGTTTTCATTGAGTTTGTTTTTCATGATCAATCAAGTTATTTATTAGTAAGAAAAATCAAGCAGCCATTGCCTGTGCCGACTCCCGGAACACGAGGATCTTTCCGTTTTGTAGCTTGGGTTTTGCCATGGATAATAAGTTCTTCTGAAAATATCTTTCGGGGCAGTTCATCGCCTCAACATGCTCAATAATATCTTTAACGATGCTCTCCATGGGCACTACAGACTCCACCAGAATGTATCCGTAATAACCATTTAATGAGAATCTGACCTGGTAGTTTCCTGAAGAAAGTTTTTTAGCACTCAATTCCATATGACTAAATAATTTAGTCAAATGTATATTGAGCTGAGCATATTAACTAATTTTTTTAGTATTATTTTTTAAAAACCCCATTTTTGATCCTTTTTTAAGGTCAAAAAGCCATTTTCAACTCTAAGTGGGTGTTCAAAAGGGTTCTCAAAAACATTTCCAGTTCCCAGGCCCTGTGGCAAATCCGGGTGAAACTGTGAAGTGAACTGGGCTATTGCATTAAGTCCGATAGGAGATTCAAGTGCAGAAGTTATCCACCACCCTATTTTTAAATCTTCCGCCAAAGAAATCCATTCACGGGCCTCAGAAAATCCTCCTGTCAGGCCCGGCTTGATTACCAAAAAAGCAGGCATGAGGGCTTGAAGAAGCTGAGATTTTTTTTGCAGGCTGTAATTGCCTATTAATTGCTCATCAAGTGCAACCGGGACGGGTGATAATTTGAGTAACTGCGGATATTTTAAGGTGTCCTTAGGGTTTAACGGCTGTTCAATGGAATGAATATCATATTGTGCCAGTCTGTTAAGTTTTGATTCAACCTCACCGTGGCTAAATGCTCCATTGGCATCGAGTCTGATCGTCAGTCTGTCCGATCCATACTTTAACCTCAATTGTTCAATAAGGCTGCATTCTTCCTCAAACTGTAGACTGCCTACCTTTAACTTGATGCAATTGAAGCCTTCCGAAATCTTTTTCTCGGCATTTTCAAGCATTATACGGGCTTCATCCATCCATACAAGGCCATTAATCGGGATTGGGATACCTTCAGAAAAAGGAGCATCAAAAATTCTTTTGTTACCACCATTAAAAAGATCAAGGAGTGCCGTTACAGCGCCGAATCTTATCGAAGAAGAGAATTTCCACAGGCCATAATATGTCTCAATAGCTGATGGATCCACAAATGAGAACTTATTCCCGGTCTTAAGTACCTCCTTGAGCAATAAAAGTTCATTTTCTACCTGGGGGATACCTTCTGAACTAAGTCCCTCCAGCGGCGCAACCTCGCCAAGTCCAGTAACTTCAGGCTGACCCGCAAATGATACTTTCAGAAACCAGCAAACCCGATCCTTCAATAAACCTCTGGAAGTTTTTGCATTGAATCTGAATCTGAAAGTCCTTTTTATTACTTCTAAATGAATCATCATGCAAATATCATTATGAATGATCAAAGTTTTCCGGGCATTCCATAAATGCCGAATAGCGTTATAATTTTGGGGTTATGTTAAAAACAGATGATTTTGACTACCCGCTGCCTGAAAGTCTGATCGCTCCAAGGCCTGCAGGCGAGCGTTCAGCCTCAAGATTACTGATCTATCAAAATGGTACAATCAGTCATTCATGGTTTAGTCAAATCGGTAATTTCCTTCCAAAGGGCAGCAAGTTGATTTTGAATGATTCAAAGGTTATACCAGCGCGCTTATTTTTCAAAAATTCAACAGGTGCAGAAATTGAGTTGCTGCTGCTGGAACCCCAATTTGATGATCATGGAAGAGCACTTAATTCAGTTGGCCATACTCAATGGAAATGTATGGTTGGTAACAGAAAGCGCTGGAAGCAAGGGCAGTGTTTATTTGCAGAAATTGGTGGAATTAAATTACAGGCATTGTGGCAGGATTACGATGCCGATATTATTGAGTTTCGCTGGGAAACCAACCATGCTTTTGCTGAAGTGCTTGACATTCTGGGTGCCATACCACTCCCACCCTACTTGAAAAGAGATGCAACTGAAGAAGATAAAGAAAGATATCAAACAGTGTATGCCAAATCTCCTGGTGCAGTGGCTGCTCCTACCGCCGGGCTTCATTTTAACCGTGAATTGCTTAAGGACCTTTCAAAGTCCGGCCATGAGCCATGCTACCTAACGCTTCATGTTGGAGCAGGAACTTTTCTGCCTGTAAAAACTAAAGATGCCCTGAGTCACCGGATGCATGAAGAGCATGCAGATTTTAATCTTTCATTTATTGATAATCTTTTAAAATCTGAAAAACCTGTCATACCGGTTGGCACTACCTCCATGCGTGCACTTGAAAGCCTTTACTGGAAAGGTGTGACCCTGATGCACGGAGTTCATCCCGATGATGTTCAGATCGGGCAAAACTTGCCTTATGATTTCAGGCATAAGTTACCTGACAAGACAACCGCACTGAAAGCTGTAATTAATCATATGAGTCAATCTGGTATGGAGAGGCTTCATCTTTCAACTTCAATATTCATCCGGCCGGGATATAGGTTTGGCTTGTGTAACGGACTGATAACAAATTTTCATCAGCCAAGATCAACTTTGTTGATGTTGATTTGTGCACTTGTAGGAGAAAACTGGCGAAAAATCTATAGTGAGGCTATCGAAAAGAACTACCGCTTTTTGAGTTATGGCGACAGTTCATTGCTGCTGCCCTGAAAACTGTTTTATGTGTTCCCGGTGGAAAATGGTAATCCCCGTAAATCGATACTTTAGAGGTAATTTAATAATTTTTATACAATGCCATTCTGCTCTTTTACTTATTTTCGGGGTCTAATTCCTTCAATTATATAAAATCAGGGCATGGAAATTTTTCTACAAGCAGACACCTGGCTGGCCTTGCTTACATTATGCTTTCTGGAGGTTGTGCTTGGAATTGATAACATCATTTTCATATCCATCGCATCCAATAAATTACCTGAGGAACAACGCAAGAAAGCCCGAAATACCGGTTTGGCATTTGCGATGGGGGTACGAATTGTGCTTTTACTTGGGATTTCCTGGATTATAGGATTGAAATCCGAGCTATTCAGCATTTGGGATCATGGGTTCAGCGGCCGTGATCTCATTCTGATTTTTGGAGGCCTTTTCCTTATAGCAAAAAGCACCATGGAAATAAACCATGAAATGGAAGGTATTGACGAGGAGGAAAAGGATGGCGATTCTAAAACAGGTGTAAGAGCGTATCCCAGTCTTACAAGCACTATTTTCCAGATCATTCTGCTTGATATCATTTTTTCTTTTGACTCCATTTTAACTGCAGTTGGGATTGTAGATCAGGTGATCATTATGGTCATTGCGGTTATTATTTCAATAGGCATCATGATGTTTTTCTCAGGTGCGATCAGCAGATTCATTCAGGATCATCCAAGTATGGAAGTGCTGGCACTCGGTTTCCTGATTCTAATTGGCTTTACTTTGTTGCTCGAAGGTTTTGGGGAAGATATTCCAAAGGGATATATCTACTTCTCTGTAGGCTTTTCGCTACTGATCGAGTTTACAAATATCAGAGTGCGTAAAAAGAGGAAACAAAAAGTGGTGAAGCTCAATAAAAATTATTCAGACGAAGAACTGAATCAGGCGATCAAGCCGTAATCTTACTCTGGTCATTATACCGGGATATAATTTTTGTACGTATGTTAACTGAAGATCAACTTAAATACCCAATCGGAAAATTTATTCCGGCCGAGTCATATGAAATTCATGATTTAGAAAAGGATACAAACAGGCTTGAGTCTTTTCCTTCCAAGCTTGAAAGTGTGATCCGATCCTTAAATTCTGCTCAGTTGAATACCCCATACAGACCCGGTGGCTGGACCATACTGCAGGTTGTTCACCACCTGGCCGACAGTCATATGCATGCTTACATTCGTACCAAGTGGGCATTGACTGAAGAAGCTCCGCTTATTAAGGCATACCAGGAAAAAGCATGGGCACTGACTGCCGAGAATCATTCCTATCCGTCACTTTCTATTGCATTGCTTGAGTCCCTGCACCGCAAATGGGCATATCTGCTGAGGACATTGGATGAAGAAAGTCTTGCCAGGCATTTCGTACATCCCTCAGGCGATCGGAAGATAACAATCCGGCAGATGGTTCAGCTTTATACCTGGCATGGAGATCACCACCTGGGGCACATCACAGGACTCATCAGCCGTTCCGGATGGGCAGATTAAATATTACCTCTTTGTGATCAACCGATATACCATTACCTCAGACGGGGAAGCGTTATCTGATAGATTTTCGGCAGAAATCAGTTCACACTACAAGCCCCGCTACAATGCGGCACCTTCGCAGCTTTTACCTGTTCTGACTTCCGACCAACCGGAAGGTTTTTCATGGTTTTATTGGGGCTTATCACCTGACAGAAGTAGAAATAAAGCCATCAGTGAGCGGATTATTAACCGGAGTGCGGAAGATTTGATAAAAAAAACTGCCTATTTGAAAAGCCTTGCAGCTCACAGGTGTTTGATTCCTGCCGACGGCTTTTATTTCTGGAAGCAGGTAGGTAAAAAGACCCATGTACCCTACCGCGCATTAATGCAGGAAAAGTCCGTATTTGGAATTGCCGGACTTTGGGAAGAGTTTGAAACCGAAAAGGGTGAGATTCACCACACATTTGCAATGATAACCTGTGCGGCACCACAAGGACTCTCGGGAATTATTGAAAGAGTGCCATTGATTTTAACAGAGACGGAAGAGAAAATCTGGCTTAAAAGTCCCTATGAATCCGAAGTAAAAAAGTTGCTTACTGAGTTCAGGGATTGGAATTTCGATTACTACAGCGTGAGCCCTGCAATAGAACAAGAGGCCAGAGATTTACCTTCCATGTTACTGCACACCCCTCCAGCTGACCAGTTTGGCAATCTGACATTATTCGGATAATTAATTTTTGCCCGAAGGGCCGGTAATCGTATCTGCTGAAATTGTTGGCTTTTGCGAAGGTCTCTTCAGAAAGGACTTTTTAGGGGCGTCTACCGGTTTATTTTCTTTTCCTTGCCGGGATGTTTCCTTAACTTCGGTCGGTTGCTGATTCTTTTCCATATGATATCGGATGTCGGGCAGTATAAGCGCTTTCCTGAAAAACCACATATAATAATCCTGATCATTGTTATACTTCTCCCTGGTTTTGGTGATTTTAAAATCAAGGCTCTTTTGTACCATACCACTTTCGTCCCTTGAAATAACAGATTGTAAACTATCAGAAACTGCAACGGAATCTCCGGGTAATTCTTCCGGGAGTAATGAAAGTAATGCAAGGCTATCCGGTTCAGAGGGATATACCATTTTCATTTCTATCGTTTGAAGCCTTTGGTATTTTTTTCTGTATGATTCCGGAACTGCCACCAGGTATTTATTTTTGGATGCTGATGCAAAAACCCTTGGGTTAGCGTCTTCATCAAAATAGCTGAAGTTCTTTATTAAGGCCTCTTTATCGTAAATAAATGAACTCTGATAGGCAGGGCAGATTTTTTTTTGACTGCAGGATACAGCCAGAATCAAAAAAATTAAAGGAATCAGCAGCCCGGGACGCATGTTAAATAAAAGGAGCTGTCAAAGGTAATTAAATGACGATTGTCCTATCAGAAGAAATTAATTTTTTCGTATTAAAATACTGATTATCAGAATTTTAAATATTATAAAATAAACTGATAGTTAAAGCAATTTTCTGACTACCAGGTAAATAACGGCCAGTAGGAAAATGGTAATGGAGATTTTATTAACACCATGCATCATTCGGATGTTGATGTTAGTTGGTCTTTCAGGATCATGTTTTCTGAAAAAATAACCTCCTACCTCCCCCAGCGAAAAAAACTCCTTTAAAAATGATTTTGGTCTGTTACTCATCCTTATTTATAGTTATGATTGTTCAACAATGGGCAAATCCACCCATTGTCCATCTTCCCTGATTAAACCAATCAGCTCATCAACAGCATTTGACGATGGTACGTTCCTTTTAACAACCTCTTTTCCACGGTAAAGGTTAATTCTGCCGGGTCCGGATCCCACATAGCCATAGTCGGCATCGGCCATTTCACCCGGACCATTAACGATACAACCCATGATGCCAATTTTGACCCCTTTCAGGTGATAGGTTCTGGAGCGAATGCGTGCAGTTGTTTCCTGTAAATCAAAAAGGGTCCGGCCACAGGAGGGACAGGAAATGTATTCAGTCTTTGAAATACGTGTACGGGTAGCCTGCAGGATATTGAATTGGGCTGTATTGAGAACTTTATCCCCGCCACAATTTACAGCACGAATAAAAAGTCCGTCACCCAAACCATCAATCAATAACGCACCTGCATCAGTTGCTGTGTATAACTGAAAAGTCTCCTCGTCAAGATTGTTATAAGCACGCTCTATGACAACAGGAATACGAACATTATTATTAATCAACATCTGAAATACATCTCTTTGGTCCGGCATTCCATGAGGATGATCTGTATGGAGAATCAAGACAACTGTTTTCTGAATCGTTGATAATTTATTTAAAAATTCAGGTGTCATCTGCCTGGCCCTTGCGCGGATGAAATTGACATATTCATGCCACTGGTCGATTGACTCTAACTGCGCGGCCTCAATCATAGGGTAATGCCTTTGCTTTTCTTTTACCCCAAGCCATGACCGGTAATCTGATATCACACCTAGGGTTCCGGGAATTTCAAAATCAACAGAAAGCCCGCCCGAATAAATAAAATCACATGCATTGTCTGAAATATTCCATTTATCGAGGGGAACTGAATAAGTATAACCAAACGCAAAAAGGGAGGCCGGTGAAATCTTGTCACGGGCTGAGAGGTCAGCAATTACCCTTGGCACCTGATGTCCTCCGAAATTCAAAACCTCCGAAGTGGGTCTGCGGGAATATGAATACGGATCAATTGAATACTTGCTTCTTGGCTGAAGGGGTGGAGCAGATTTACGTTCATCGTACCTGCGTGCGAGCGTTCGAGCCACAGGTATTTCAGCTTCAGGCTCTTCTGTAAGTGATACTCTTATTGTATCACCCAGACCGTCTTCAAGTAAAGTTCCGATTCCGACCGAAGATTTAATTCTTCCGTCCTCCCCATCACCTGCTTCCGTTACTCCGAGGTGCAGCGGATATGGTTTAAACCCACCTTCGTCAAGTTTATTGACCAGAAGCCGGTATGCCTGTATCATGACTTGCGGATTACTGGCCTTCATGCTTAGCACTATGTTGAAGTATTGTTCATCCTCGCAAATGCGAAGAAATTCAAGTGCCGATTCCACCATACCCAGCGGCGTATCTCCGTAACGACTCAAAATCCGGTCGGAAAGAGAGCCGTGGTTAGTACCGATTCGCATGGCAGTACCATACTCCTTACAGATTTTTACAAGTGGGGTAAATTTTTCACGGATGCGGCTAAGTTCTGCCTCGTAGGCAACATCCGAATAATCAATCTGTTCAAAACGTTTTTTATCCGCATAATTTCCGGGGTTGATTCTTACTTTTTCAACAATCCGTGCTGCGAGTTCGGCGGCATTGGGCGTGAAATGGATATCAGCCACCAATGGAGTTTTATATCCTCGGTTATGAAGCTCCTTCCTTATTTCTGAAAGATTTTGAGCTTCTTTTACACTTGGGGCTGTAATTCTGACATACTCACAACCTGCATCTATCATTCTGATTGACTGCTCCACTGTACCAATCGTATCCATGGTATCCACAGTTGTCATAGATTGAACCCTGATGGGGTGATCCGAACCCATGGGCACATCTCCTATGTGGACCTCAATAGTTTTTCTCCGGCTATAGCGGTAAAGGTCATTACAATACTTCCCGGGATCTGACATTATATTTCGGTTATAATAAAACGTAGAAGATTTAAATATCACCAAGTTGAGGCCGAAGAACTATTTCTTCCACAACACTTCGGCCAGACAAATCGTGAGCGGCCCAGATCATTTTTACAAGATCTGACACAGGCATAAAACGATCTTCCGGGATACCTGAAGAAGACCAGCTGTCAGTCCACGTGGCACCTGGAAACACCGATGTTACTTTTATTCCAAAGACTTTTAATTCTTCTCTGAGATTCTGACTGAAACTCATCAGCGCTGCTTTGGAAACAGCGTAGGATCCGCCTGCAGGATATGCTTTAAGGCTTGCCACAGAGCAGATATTAATAATATGCCCCTTTTTATCGGCTTTCATTAAAGGCACCAGACACCTTGTTAATTCATAAGCACTTTCAAAGTTAACCGACATCATATCTCTCATATTCCCCTCAGGCTCCACCATAAGATCTCCGGGCTCAAATCTGCCCGCATTGTTTATCAGCACCCTGACAGGCATGCTCAGGCTTTGGCAAAATGAACCAAATGCCTTCACCTGATTTTTATCTGAGGCATCTGCAACCTGATAGTGAACTTTTACTCCATATTTTTCCTCCACCGATTGTTTGAGGGCTTCCAGGACCTTCTCGCTGCGGCCATAGGTTGAAATATTGTATCCTCTGGACGCAAACTCATGGATAAGCCTTTCACCAATACCCCTGCTGCCTCCTGTTATGACAGCGAGATTGCCAAAAAACGGGGAATCAACTGAAATTAAGTTCATATCTTTGAGATTCTTAAGATCCGTCTAAATGCGTGAATTCGGCAAATATGTTCTTTTTCTCGGCAGTTTGGTGGTGCGGAGGGAAAAATTCAGGACGTATTACCATCTTATTCTGGAAGAATCGATACAAATAGGGGTTAAATCCGCTTTTTTATTTGTTCTGGTATCCACTTTTATGGGTGCAGTTACAACTGTTCAAACTGCATTCAACCTTGTTAGTCCTCTGGTGCCTAGGTTTGTTATTTCGCAGGTAGTCCGCGACATGGCCATTTACGAGCTTGCTCCAACCATTATGGCTATCATTTTCGCCGGCAAAGTCGGTTCCAGCATGGCCGGTGGAATCGGCACAATGAAGATTACAGAACAGATAGATGCCCTTGAAGTCATGGGAATTAATTCTTCCTCATACCTTGTGCTTCCTAAAATCATTGCATCTCTGCTGATGTTCCCTCTCCTGGTTGTAGTAGCGGGAGTATGTTCAATTTTCGGAGGTTATCTGGTTGGTACACTCACCGGCATTATTACGCCCACCGAATATATTCAGGGCATCAGATATGCATTTGACCCATACACTATAAAATTCGCACTGGTTAAGTCAGTAGTGTTTGCTTTTATTATATCATCCATTTCCTGTTACAAAGGATACTACACGCGTGGCGGGGCGCTGGAGGTTGGAGTTGCCAGTACCGAGGCAGTGACTACAAGCGTCATAACATTATTATTGAGTAATTATTTCCTTGCTGAACTTCTGCTGAGCAAATGATCACCCTGAAAAATATTTCCAAATCCTTTCTTGATAAAGAAGTACTCAAAAATGTTTCCGGTGTATTCCAGAAAGGAAAATCCAATCTGATTATTGGAGCCAGTGGTACGGGCAAAAGTGTTCTGCTTAAATGCATTGTTGGCCTGGAGCATCCAAACTCCGGAGAGGTGTTTTTTGATGAACGTAACTTCTCGCAAGCAGATAAAGAAATGAAGGCAGAGATCCGCAGGGAAATCGGAATGTTATTTCAGGGAGGCGCATTGTTTGACTCTAAAACTGTCGAGCAAAATGTTATGTTCCCGCTTGACGTCCTGACGCAAATGCCTAAAGATGAAAAGCTGGACAGGGTTAATTTTTGTCTGAAGCGTGTTGGCCTTGAAAAAGTTAATAAAAAAATGCCCTCAGAAATTTCAGGGGGTATGAAAAAACGGGTGGGAATTGCCAGGGCCATTGTCAATCAGCCAAATTATCTATTCTGCGACGAGCCCAACTCAGGTCTTGATCCGCAAACTGCGGTTCGTATTGATGACCTGATTCTGGAAATCACTCAGGAGTTCAACACAACAACTGTGGTTGTCACGCACGATATGAACTCTGTGATGGGCATTGGCGAGCAAATTCTATTTATTTTTAAGGGTCAGAAACTCTGGGAAGGTTCAAAGGAAACCATCATGAATTCCGGAGTTCCCGAACTTGATGACTTTGTTTTCAGTAATAAAATTATGAGAAGTCTCAGAGCCTGAGCTTGGAATTGCTTAATCTCTAAAGGAGGGCCAGCTGATAAAAAAAGTTGTGCCTTTTTCAGGTGCATTTGATTTGAAACTGATTGTTCCGCCTGACTGCTCAATCCCTTGCTTACATATCCACAAACCTAATCCGGTCCCTGTCTTTTTGGTTGTAAAATCCGGAGTAAATATTTTTTCACGGTGAGCTTCATCTATCCCTCCGCCATTATCCTTGAAAATCAATGAAACTTCAGACTCAGACTGCATTACAGTTATTACAATATCAACCGGATCATCTGAGGACTGTCGTGCATTCAGAATCAGATTGGAAAAAATTCTGGAGAGGAACTTACGATCAAAGCGAATGAAAACAGGATTGGTTGCACCATGAAAGGTGATTGCTCCTGTACCGGGATTTATGAAAAGCTCCACATCCTGTCTGACCGAGGTTGTCAGATCAACTTTTTCCGGTTTAAGGGAAGGAAGTCCTGATAAAGAAGAAAATGAATCTGCAATCGTGCTTAGTATTTCAGTCTGCATCAGGACTGATTTAAGAGCATTTTCAGTTTCCAATGCAGTAGAACCGGCGAATGCTGAACGTGTCAACAGCCTCTGGATGGTGAGGCGTATTGGAGTAAGCGGGTTTCGGATTTCATGTGCTACCTGTCTGGCCATTTCACGCCATGCCAATTCACGCTGACGGCGGACAAGTTCAACCTTACTCCTTTCAAGGTTTTCAACCATTCGGTTATATTCCTTAACCATCAACCCCATTTCATCAAGACCTGCCGGAGGCAGGGTGTTCAGGGTTGTTTTTTGAAGGGCTTTTGAGACAGCAGCCAGTGGTCTTGTCAGGCGAAATGCCATTACATGGGAAACGACCAAAAAAACCATAAAAACCGGTACCAAAACAAAAATAATGACTGTAATCAGACTAATTCTTTGCTCCTCAGATTCAAGATAAAAGTCAAATGAATGTGCTGCCAGAATCCCTGATAATCGGCCGGTGGATTCCGACAACACAGGTACCCATACAGCAACGTATGGAAGTTTACCTGCAATTTCCTTACTGAAAAATCCGGAAGTTCCCACACCAAGGGCATCCATGGCCTCCCTGTTTGCGAGTACAGGAAGCACCGATGATTCCCGGATCTGCGGATCACCGGATACCTTTCTTTGTCCTGAATTGTCATAAAAAATATAACTCACTCCTGAATTAGCTCCTGATTGCGGAAGACCGGCAGCAATCACATCCTGATCTATGCCCTGAGAAACCCATTTACCAGCATCACGGGCTACGGAAACAGCATTAAGTCTTATTTGCTCGATTCTGCTTTCGGTGGAATTCCGATCAACCATACGCGTAAGAAAAAAAGCAAGTATGACAATCGGTATAGAAAATACTCCTATGAGATACAACCGGATTCGATCAGCGTATGACATATGAAGCCCCGCGGCATAATTCCGAAGTAGTCGTGCCAGCCAAACACAGGCTAAGATCAACAATGATACAAACAAGGCCACTGAAAAATTAGTTATAAGTCGCATACTGCTGAACGCGGGCACCGACAATATAAGCCAGTCGTCTTCAGAACCCGGTGAGATAAAGTGAAGGTACTCCCCTTCCTCAAAACCTGAGGAAATTTTTTCAGGTTCTGCAAAAAGTGTTTTAAAATCTACTGCCTTGTAGTTAAAAATTCCTGCTGAATGAATGATTCGGTCATTAGAAAAAACAGCAACAGAAAATTCTTTATTCCAGTTAAATGGCTGCTGAAATTGTCCGGTGAGCATCGATTGTCTTACCGGCAATTGGTGATCCGGGAAATATGGATCCGAGACAATAAAAGCAATTTTTGATTTTCGGAGTATTCCGAAAGAAACGACAGCCGCATATCTGCGACTTACAAAAGAAAGGCTTTGGGTTGTATCATTCCAGACAGAGCCACTTGAATTTTCTTCAATTTTTCGGAAACCACTTAATATTTTATCAATCGACTCTGATGTACCGGGCATTGGGTAGCCGGATTCATCAAAATAAAAAAATACGGGACTTTCACCTCTGAAATATCCGGTTGGGAATTTTCTCCTGAGGCGCTCATAGATTCCTTGTTTATCTGAAAGCGGGTCATCATTAATAATCCTTAAGGCCGGGTCGGCAGCAACCTCATTGACTGCAATTCCCAGGAGGTATTCAGAGAATTCATCCCGTGGGTTCAGCATTGAACTGCTTATCCGTTTGAGGTTTTTCAGGTTACGCTCCCTGTCCAGTGCGCCAACAGAAATTGCACATAACATCGCCAGAGCTATAACAAGCAAATAGTTAAAAACCAGTTTATTTTTTAGCCATAAAACACTTTTAAATATCGGCAGTCTCCTTAATGATATCAAAAGCAAAAATGTAAGAAAGGTGTACAATGCCGTCAGGTGGTTACTGCCTGAAAAATGCTGCCAGATGAGCAGCGTGATTACCATTAAAATGAGAGATAAAATAAAATAAACAGGATAAATCACTAATACCCTGAGGAGTACTGGTATGGTTCTCCTGAGGATCATAAATGAGGTAACCCCTGAAGATACAACAGACAAAATCAAGGCCAAACGGGGGGCGCTAAAGACAAAAGACTGGGTAATATCCGGCGTAAAAACTGAATGGTGATAAACGGACTCAAGAAAAAGTACAGGAAGAAGAAAGGAAGCAAATGAAAAAATGTGTGCCGCAAATGACAATGAGAAAATATAATTACGCTTCAACCCACTTCCTTTTTTATTGAAATCGCTCAATGCCAAAAGGAGCCAGACTACAATTAAAAGGGAGAAAGAATTAAGTAAAAAATTTCCCGGCGAATCATTGAGTATTGAATTCGCAAAAAACGCAGGATCAAAAAGCGGTGTTCCTTCAAAGTTGCCCGGAAATTTGTAGTAAATCATCACCAGTCTTACCAGCACAACAGATGCTATCGTAAAAAGAATGAAAGTAAATTTCTGTTCTTTGACACGGACCATAAATAATAAAGCCAAACCGGCCAGGAAAAAGGTTATTGAAAGAAGTCCCGGTTCTTCACTCTCCATAAATTTTGGGTGATCGACCGAAAAAACAGCCTTCCCTTTCCAGGATATGTTAAGCCTTCCCGGCTCATCGGGTGGGTAAACAACTGTACTCAGTCCATTAAAAATTTCTTCATTCGGGATAGGTTCAGAATTACGCCCCATTACTTTATGAACTTGCTGAAGCGGGATGATTCCTATAAGTGAAGTCGAGTCTGAAACAACTTTTCTGATGTATAGTGCCCTTAATGACTGATTTTGAATCCAATAGAGTGAATCAGCTTGATTAATTTCCGGCGGAATTAAATAGACGGGTTTATTCCAATGATAAAGGGAGTCTTCTGATCTGTATAAAAAGGTGAAGCCTGTTTCAGGCCAGGGCTGACCTGATTTAAGTGATTGTATTATCAGACCTGAGGAGGTAAAGGCGTCCTGAATTATTCTGTCAATACGGTGCTCAATAAGAATTTCCGGGCTGCTGTCAGATTTTCTGATTTGCGTGGTTCTAAGAAGTATGCTGAATACAAGGCAAAATAATGCCGGAGCAATAAATCTGATATTATATCGAAACCAAAGCATGATGGTAAATATACCAATGCCAGGATTAAATAAGGCTTAACCGAACCAATAGAGCCACATCATTCGGGAATACCGAAATGACAATGGCGCCAGTAAAATTGCGCTCACAATAAGGGAAGAAATGTAAATTGATTCAGCCGGATCAAACAACACCCTCAGAAAGAGCCAAACAGCCGTCATCAGAGCGACTGTAAAAGCAAAGCTGACGTACATGGCACCAAAATAAAAACCAGGCTCAGGAATGAATGTTTTTCCGCAATCCGGGCAACTTTCATTCATCTGGTGAAACCTTACCGGGTGAAAAGCAGGCCCCGGGAAAACCTTACCGATCCGACAATGCGGACATCTACAATTAAGCCAGGCGTTTATCAGATTGGGGTTCATTCCTTTTTGATGATCTGTACCAGAAATACCCCAACACTCCAACTGCCAGATAGGGAGCTGCAAGGAGATATAGAATTCCAAAGTTAATGCCTGCCGCAATTCCGGGGTTCCCCTGACTAACATTATTTTGTAGGGTCGTTCTGCACATAGCACACTGAGCCGAAACTACTTCGGATACAATTAACAGAATCAGGATAAGGACAACTTTTTTCATTTGTAATACGGGCTAATCATCCAGTAAACGATTACACCGGTAACTGCAATATACAACCAGATCGGGAAAGTGATTTTGGCGATTTGTCGATGGCGTTCAAAATCACCTGACCAGCCTCTCCAGAAGGTAAAAAGTACCAATGGGGTAACTGAAACTGAAAGTACAATGTGTGAAATCAAAATGAAATAATAGACATAACGGATCCACCCCGTGCCACCATATTCTGTCGGATCAGAGGTTATATGATACAGTATGTACATAACCAGAAATATGGCTGAAAGCACCATATTGGTTTTCATAAGATTTTCATGAGCCTTTCTGTTTCCTCTTCGGATCTGAATGACAGCGATGACCAGTAAAACAGCGGTTAATCCATTTATAAACGAATAAATAAGTGGCAGGAATGAAAGATCGTAGCCGTCAATACGGATTTGAAAAAGCAAGGCTACTGCAACCGGTATAAATACAGATGCAAAGATTATAAGGTTTTTGTAAAGCTTTTTATGTTCCATCAGTAATCCTTTAAAAGTATTTTGGTCTCCATTATTAAACGATCAGTCTCATCACGGTCGAGTTTTTCAAAAATGCCTCTTAAGACACCAATTGAATCAATTAATACTGCAGCTGCGCTACGGGATACACCTAACAGGCAGGGATCTGCGAATTCCGGTTTAAAGAGAACCTTAAGAGTACTTGTATCAATTTCTACAGGAATCCTCTGAGCCGCTTCTGCTTCAGGATTTTCCAATAAAATCAAAGTATGCCACCCGGGAACAGTCATGAATAAACCTTCTTTTACCCTGAATGGAAAGCCGCCCGGGTCCGCGCAATCGGAAGGCCAGGATTTACCATTCTGATGGATAAAAGGCAGATCAAACTGATTGCTACCAAATTCTTTCAGGAAAAGAAAAATAAAGACAGGCAAAGCCAGGGCAAGAAACAAAATAATCCACTTTTTGGCCATGCATCAGATTTGAGTGCAAAGGTCATAAAAAAAGCCAAGTTCTTTGGGAACCGGCTTTAGGAAAATGATAAAAGATTTTACTGAGATCCCAGAATACTGAGGCCTTCATAGATCATGGCAACGAGGAACCATACAACAAAAACCATAGGGATAAGAATGGACCAGAACAAGACCTTGACCTCATGGCGCAGGTGCATAAATTCTCCAACGATGTATCCTGCCTTTACAATGGTAAGTGCAATAAAAATCGAAGTCTTCAGATGACCCGCTTCCAGGGTAAAGGCGAATATAAACTCAATGGCAGTTACAATTGCCATAATTGCGGCCACCCTCCAGAGCTTCTTGATTTTCTCTTTGTCAGGTGGAAGGATCGTTACCTTAGGTTCGTTTGAATGATGTGCCATTGGTAATCAGTTTAAACCAAATAGAAAAATGTAAATACGAACACCCATACAAGGTCAACAAAGTGCCAGTAAAGGCCAACTTTCTCAACCATCTCATAGGAGCCACGGCGGTCATACATACCTGTTACCGTGCGATAATAAATCAGGAAATTAAGTGCAACTCCGCTAAATACATGGAAACCGTGGAATCCTGTGATAAAGAAGAAGAAATCAGCAAATGCCGGTGGCCCGTACTGATTCATATGCAAGTTGGCTCCCAATATCTCTATTTTGGTTCCGAAGGTATCCTGAATAGTAGGAGCCCCTGTTCCGACGATAAAGTGTGTCCATTCCCATGCCTGACAACCGAGGAAAGCTATTCCACCGATGATGGTCCAGAGCATCCATTTTTCAACAGCTTTACGATCCATCCTGTGACCTGCTTCTACGGCAAGCACCATGGTAACAGAACTCATGATGAGAATAAAGGTCATAAGACCTACAAATACAAGAGGCAGCGGAACACCATGGAAAAAGGGAACTGCTTCAAAAACCTTTTCCGGTATTGGCCAGTATTCTGTTGAGAATGTAAAAGGTCCACTGGCCGGGTCATAAGCAGGATTTGCAGAACGAACAAGGCCGTAGGTAATAAGTAGTCCTGAGAAGGTAAAAGCATCTGAAAGGAGGAAGAACCACATCATCAGTTTGCCATACTCCACATTGAAAGGGCTTCGGCCCCCTGCCC
>JBMTCO010000043.1:0-19507 GCA_049430945.1 Cyclobacteriaceae bacterium | reverse complement strand
CGGCACCGTTAAATCCGATCTCCGGCATACCCAGCTTTCCGTAGATAAGACCGTAGTCAAAATATATATTGATCAATGCTTCGGCAAGTGTTCCCCAGATCAGAAAATTTGTTTTGCCGGTGCCAACCAGCAGGGCATTTCTCAGACCGTACAGATAAAGAAAAGGAAGACCCCATATCCGTATTTTCAAAAATGAAATAACTTTCTCCGCGGTCTCCTGATTATGGATGGACCATCTTAAAATTTCAGCGCCGAATGTCCATGTTATAAAAATTCCTGCAGCACTGAGTAAAAGGGATACCCTCGCACCATTATAAAATAATTCACCGATGCCTTCAGGACGATTCTCACCTGCACGCCTTGCAAAGAGTGCCTGCATGCCATTGCTAAGGCCTGAACCTATCACTGCAAAAATCAGATAATACACACCCGTCAGTCCGGCACTTGCAAGATCATGTTCACCAAGTCCAGAAAGAAAAATGTTATTGGTGATGAAATTGATCTGAGGTACCAGCATCGCCAGTGTGATGGGCAGCGACATCTTCAAAATATCGCGGTATCCGGTATTCACCCGAAGATCCATCTGAGGCAACTGCTCCATTGTCAGCTGATGTGCAGAATCAACCCTTTTAAATAGGCCCCTTCAGGATGAAAAGCTGATACAGGATGATCCGGAGGCTGTGAAAGATGCCCGATCACCCTGGCCTGCCGGCCGGCATGAATGGCTGATGACATCACAGTATCATAAAACAACTGACGATCCACAACCTGACTGCACGAAAAAGTAAATAATATTCCTCCCGTTGCAATGACTTTCATTGCTTCGGCATTAAGGCGCTGATATCCTTTCATGGCCTGATGCCGTGCGTCCTTGTGCTTTGCAAAAGCAGGCGGATCAAGCACAATCAGATCGTATTGCGTTTCTCCTTTTTTCAAAAACTCAAATGTATCTGCAGTGAAGCACTTATGAATAGTCGGATCAAATCCGTTTCGACGGATGTTTTCTTCACAAAGTGCGATGGCCGAAGCTGAGGCATCAACCGAATGCACAAGTTCTGCACCGCCTTTCAATGCATAAACAGAAAATCCGCCGCTGTAAGAAAATGTATTAAGCACGCGGCGTCCCTGCGAATATTCCGATAACAAACTTCGGTTCTCACGCTGATCAAGAAAAAATCCGGTCTTCTGTCCGTGCTCCCAGTCCACCATAAACCTGTTGCCATGTTCAAGGACTTCACCGGGCGAAGTTGCCGAACCGCTTATATACTGACCTGCCTCCGAATTTGTATCCCTGAAATAAACCGCGGTGATACGATCCGCCAAATTTTTCATCAGTGCGCCGGCAATATGTTGTCTATCGGCAGACATCCCTGCATCGTGTGCCTGCACAACTGCCACGTTGTCATAAACATCAATGACTAGACCGGGCAGCCCATCCCCTTCGCCATGGATCAGCCGCCATGCAGTGGTCTTTTCATCAGGAAGATTAATTGATCTGCGGAAATCTATCGCACCGGCCACCTTCTCGTTGTAAACATCAGGATTGAAATTTTCACCGAAAATGACCATTCTGATGGTAATTGAGCCCTTCTGATAATGGCCATAGCCCATTATTTTACCTGTTGCATCTTCAACTGAAACCCAGCACCCGTCGGGCAGCCCGGGCGTTATTTGAGCTATTGCCCCTGAAAAAACCCATGGATGAAAACGGGCGAGCGACTGTTCCCGGCCTCGTTTTAAGATAGCCTTTCCTGTAATCCTGAGTTCATTCATGGCGCAAATTTGACAAACTCCGGCGCGGTATTCAGTCCACAGGCATAAAATTTGTTAAGAAGGTTCCGCCGTCTGCGGACAATCCCGAACCCGACGAGACCGTTTTGCGTATTTAAACATCCGTCGGGCAGGGTTTAAGCCCCGGCAACTGAACAAAATTTTAAAACAACATGAAACAATTTGCATCTCTGGTCCTTGCTGCAATCATCGGAAGCACCGCAACCTTTTTCGCTTTCCGGTATTTTGACTCACCGAATTCAAATGTAAAAATTGAACACATCGAAGGAGCGCCGCTTAAAAATGTCGGCTATACCGTTGATTCAAACGGTGCGCTTGTTCCCCTTGACTTCACGGATGTGGCATCGCGTGTTACCAAAGCTGTTGTGCATATCCGTTCAACATCTGCAGCACGCAGTGTGCCGAGAGATCAGAACGATCCGTGGCAATATTTCTTTGGTCCCCAGGGTCCCATGCAACGCGGTCCAAGCCAGAGCACAGGATCAGGAGTCATCATTAATGATGGTGGTTACATTGTAACCAACAATCATGTGGTGCAGGGCGCCGATCAGGTAGAAGTGACCTTTCAAGATAACCGTACTTTAAAGGCAGAAGTAATCGGAACTGATCCCGATACAGACCTTGCGGTATTGAAAGTAATCGCCAAAGACCTCACTTATCTTTCGTTCGTGAATTCTGATGAATCAAAAGTCGGTGAGTGGGTGCTTGCAGTCGGAAATCCTTTCAACCTGAACTCAACCGTAACTGCAGGTATCATCAGTGCAAAGGGCCGGAACATTAACATTATAAACTCAAATGCAGAGCCCAATGAAAACGGACAGCCTGCAGCGAACACGGCCATTGAATCATTCATCCAGACGGATGCTGCCATCAACCCCGGTAACAGCGGAGGAGCATTGGTTAATCTGTCCGGCGGATTACTCGGTATCAATACGGCTATTGCAAGTCAGACCGGCGTTTATATGGGTTATGGATTTGCGGTGCCTTCCAATATTGTGAGCAAGGTTGTTGAAGATCTGATTGCATATGGCACTGTACAGCGTGGCTGGCTCGGTATTCAGGTTGGAAGTGTAACAAGTGCGCTGGCAAAAGAATATGATCTGAGTGTAAACGAAGGTGCTTATGTGTCAGGGTTTGCAGAAAAAAGTTCTGCAAAGGAGGCCGGCATCAAAGAAGGTGATGTGGTTGTAAAACTTGATGACCGCGAAATCAAAACAAGCGCAGGTCTTATTGAATACATCGGACGTAAAAGACCCGGAGATAAAGTTAATGTAACAGTTGACCGCAAAGGCAAAAAGGTTGTCGTTCCTGTAACGCTTAAGAACCGGGAAGGAAAAGTTGAAACGGTTAAACGGGAAGAAAAAGATGCAGTAAGTACGCTGGGCATCGACCTTGAGGAAGTTGATGAGAAGATCCTGAAGGGGCTTGATCTCTCGAATGGTGTGCGGGTGAAGTCTCTTTCAAACGGAAAGATTGCGCGCTATACAGACATGGAGAAAGGATTTATTATCACCAAGGTGGATGATCAGGTTGTAAAATCTGTTAAGGAAGTAAATGAAATCCTAAAGAAGAAAAAAACGGGTGACCTGGTGACATTTTCCGGGGTGTATCAGGACTTCCCGAGGGAATATATTTACGCATTGCGCATGTAAAAGATTTGCTGGTCAGTTCCGGCGGATCATTATTAACTTTAATCATACGCCTATGAAGAGATCATTCAAAAAAGGAGAACTGGTCCGCAATACGGACGGAAAAATCATGGAGGTTCTGAACTACATTCGTGAGAAGCAGGTAGAAGTAAAATGGTATGATCTGAACTCCCGGGAGGTTTATAGACACGTTCTTCCGGAACGGCAGCTGACAAGAGCCTGAGTTCAGAAGCAATAAAAAAGGCACGGTGAAGACCCGTGCCTTTTTTTATCAGGTTTGAAGGGCTTTACAATCCTCAAAACCGCAAATTCATTCCGTTTAAGTGGCATTCTAGACAATGCGTTTTAACTTGCAGGAAATTTTCAGCCATAAAAAAGTTTAACATACCCGACCATTATAAATCTTCTTTTATCGGGAAGATTAAAGAGTTGCGCCGTTTGAAGGACCTTCGCAAGCAGGATTTCAGTCCTGCGGTACTGGACTTCGGTCCGGTCAAGTTTTACATCGCCCGTCATTTTGGATTTTGCTATGGCGTGGAAAATGCAATTGAGATCAGTTACCGTGCTCTTGAAGAAAATCCGGGTAAAAATGTATTTCTTCTGAGTCAGATGATTCATAACCAGCAGGTGAATGAAGATCTGATCGGCCGGGGCATCCGTTTTATAATGGATACCGATAGCAAACAATTTATTCAATGGAATGAAATTACTTCGGAGGATGTAGTCATCATTCCTGCATTCGGAACAACACTTGAAATTGAAAAAAGGCTTCTGGACATCGGTGTGGATGTTCAAACTTATAACACCACCTGCCCTTTCGTCGAAAAGGTGTGGAATCGTTCTCAAAAGCTTGGTAAAGATCAATTCACTGTGATCATCCACGGAAAAGTGAAGCATGAGGAAACCCGTGCCACCTTCTCACACAGTGCAGCAGGGAGTCCAAGTATCGTTCTGGAAGACATGAAAGAAGCAGAAATGCTCGGTGAATTCATTACAGGAGCCAGGAGCACAACAGAATTTTTTGAAACTTTCAGGGGAAGATATTCGGAAGGGTTTGAGCCTGCCAAAGATTTATTGCGTGTCGGGGTTGTAAATCAGACAACCATGCTGGCTGCAGAGACACAGGCCATTGCCGATTACTTCAAACAGGTTATGATTTCGCGTTATGGCGCCTCAAATATTTCACAGCATTTTGCAGACACGCGCGATACACTTTGTTACGCAACCAACGACAATCAGGATTCCACTTACCGCTTACTTGAAACGGATGCTCATCTTGCAATTGTGGTCGGAGGTTACAACAGCTCCAATACATCCCATCTTGTTGAATTGTGTGAGCAAAAATTTCCAACTTATTTCATTAACTCTGAAAAAGAAATCCTGAGCGGCACAACCATCAGACACTTTGATCTGCATCACAAAAAGATTGTGGAAAGCACAAGCTTTTTACCCGATCAGTCGCCTGTGAAAATCATCCTGACCAGCGGTGCTTCATGTCCGGATTCACTGGTTGACCGGGTCTTATTCAGAATTCTGGAATATTTTGAAAGTGCTGTTGAACCGGAACAAGTCCTCACAAAATTCTCTGAGCAATACGCCTGATATTCTTCCTTCAAAATTTTCAGCGCATGAGATCCCGGATAGTTTTAATAATTCTTTTTGCATTAAGCATAAGTTTTTTGTTCGCACAAAAGGAGGCGGCTTCTGATACCTCCAGAATTCTTGAAGAGGTTGTCGTAAAAGCATATTCCCATCAAAAATCACCTGAGATTATTCCGGCGGCAATAACAGTGCTCCGCCGCAGTGATATGGAGCGTTTCAGCAACAGCAATCTGATGCCCGCTGTCAATATGACGCCCGGTGTTCGTATGGAAGAGCGTTCACCTGGAAGCTACAGACTTTCCATAAGAGGAAGTTCAATCCGTTCGCCTTTCGGTGTACGCAATGTAAAGGTTTACTGGAACGGAATGCCGCTCACAGATCCCGGTGGAAATACATATCTGAATCTGCTGGACTTCAACAGTGCGGATCAGATTGAAATTATCCGCGGACCCGGTGCAAGCCGGTACGGAGCAGGCACAGGCGGGGTGCTTCTGATGGAATCACTGCCGGTGCGTGAGCAATCTGTAAGTGAAGTGACAGCAGGCAGTTATGGCTTGCTGCGGCTTTCAGAAAAATTGAAAATTGGAAATAATTCAAAATACCTTCAGGTAAAATTTGCGCATCAGAAATATGGAGGATACCGCACGCAATCTGCAATGCAGAGAAATTTCATACAGCTGGATGCACGACAACCCATTTCGCCTTCAACAGCGCTGAGCTTTTTCGGGTTTGCATCAGATCTGAATTACCAGACTCCGGGAGGGCTGACACTGGAACAGTTTAATGATGATCCGACTCAGGCGCGTCCTGCCGGAGGTCCAAATGCCGGCGCTGTGGAGCAAAGGGCAGCTGTCAACAACAGGACTTTATTTGGCGGAGTTAAACTGGAACATGACTGGGGAAAAAACTGGAATACTGAGTTTCATCTTGGCGGTAATCTGACAGACTTTAAAAATCCTGCAATCCGAAATTATGAGCAGCGAATCGAAAAAAGTCTCCTGTGGAGAATGGTCACGGATTACCGCTACAAAAAAGGGAAATTCAGTTTCGGTACAGAGGGTCAGAGCGGCACCGGAAAAATTTCTGTGTCCCAGAATCTTTCAGGACAAAAAGGCGATCTCACCGGCAAGGTTAAGACCCCGGCCAGGACAGGTCTTGTCTTCGCCCAGAATGATCTGGATTTACCCCTGAACTTTTTTCTTACAACAGGTTTAAGCCTGAATCAATATAAAATCAATTTCAGCCAAAGCTTCCCTGATCCAATCGATGAAACTGCATTATCGAAATGGATTGTTGTTCCACGGGTAGGACTTTCAAAAAAGATTGGTGACGGACTTACTGGTTATGCTCAGATTGGAAAAGGATTCAGTCCTCCAACCACAGCAGAGTTTTTTCCTTCCACTGCCGTTTTCAATCCCGATCTGAAGTCAGAGAGCGGCTACAATTCAGAAGCAGGGCTGAAGGGAAAACTCCGCTCGCTGAATTTCACTGTCAATACCTTCCGTCTACGGCTTAACAACACAATTGTGGTACGGAGAGATGAGGCAGGAGCGGATTACTTTTTGAATGCAGGGAGCACCATGCAGCGCGGTGTGGAAAGCAGTTTGAGGTTTCAGATGGTGCAAAGGTCAGATGTCTTTAAATACCTGGCTGCATGGGTGACCGCTGCGTACCATGATTTCAAGTTTGAAAATTATTTGCAGGGTTCTTCGGATCTTTCCGGTAACCGCCTCACAGGCACACCTGAATTATTTGGTACAAGCGGAGTTGATTTTACACCATCGTCAGGGTTTAATTTTCAATTTACCACTACCTATTGCGGAGCGCTTCCGCTGGATGACCGCAACACAGTTTTTGCCGGTGAATTCTGGCTGTTCGGAATACGTACCGGATATCGTACAAGAGGCGACCGTTATCCGGTTGAAATCATGGCCGGTGCCGACAATATCACAAACAGGCAATACAGCGCGGGGAATGATTTGAATGCCGCCGGCGGCCGCTTTTATAATGCCGCACCCGGAAGAAGTTTTTATGCCGGCATCATTGTTCGGTCAGGCCGACAAGGAAAAGAAAATAAAACATTCTAAATTTCGTTTTCATTTCTCATGAAGCTTTCGGGTTTTATTCTTTTCATTCTGATTCTTTCCATACCATGCCATGCGCAGGAGAAAGAAAATTTTGGTGTGGAAGGCCAGTTTACTTTTGAAACAGAGCGGCCTTACAAGTTGCTTGAGCTTGATGCACAGACAGACGAGCCGATCGTAACAAAAAAGAACAAGCCTAAAAAGAAGGTTTACTACGGAATAAAAACAAAGAAACGCTACACCAGAAAAGGGCAGGGCGATAAGGTAACCGTTGAATTATTTTATGTTTTGAAAGAACACGAAGCGCCTCCTCCTTTTGTAAAAGACATTTACTGGTATGACTTTAAAAGAAGGGAGATACGGAAGACTGAAAAATTTAACCCAAAAAACGGTGTGTTGCTGCATGGCCCTTATAAAAAGATGCTTGGCATGACCCTGCTGGAAGAAGGTATCTATTATAAAGGTGCGCGGCATGGACGATGGATGAGATACAACAGAGAAGGATTGCTTGACGATAAAGAGAAATTCTATAAAGGCTGGCCCAAAGAGTCCATGGTCAGCTATTACGACCAGGAAAGAAAAAAGGTGAAGGAACTTATACCCGTGGAGTATGGCGAACGTGAAGGAAATTACTTTATGTTCCATGATAATGGTCTCCTGGCTGTTCAGGGGGAATACAGATTTAACCACCGGGTTGGCGATTGGATTGAAAATTATTCCAGCGGTAAACGGAAAAAGCTGATTTCCTACGGCAAGGATCCGTTTGATAAAGATTACAAACCATTTATCCGCAAGGAATGGGATGAAAACGGAAAAGAAGTTTATTCATCAACCCGCATAAGGTAATATCCGGTCAGTAAAAGGCATCTTCAATATGACAAAGATCAAATCCTTTGTTGCTTTGTGTTACGGCAACAACATCAAAGCGGATGTTTCCGGTCCAGTTTCTTGAAAATATATAATGCCTGGAGGCATATCGTACATGAGACCTTTTGGACCGGTTTACAAAGATTTCCGGCTGACCAAAATCAACAGATGACCGCATTTTTACCTCGACAAAAATCAGCCATTGTTCCTTCATGGCGATAAGATCAATCTCACAGTATTTGTATCTGAAGTTTCTTTCAAGAATTCTGAACCCCTTATCAGTCAGAAAATCTACGGCAAGCTGCTCCGCTTCCTTTCCTTTTTTGATTTTGTCTGTCATGCTTATACTTTTGACAAAAATTGTTTTCAGGGGTTTCCATTACACCCGTATTTATACCCTGACGGCAGAAGAAAATAACCCGAAATGAGAAAATTGATTGAAGGATTCACCCGACAGCTGACCCAGAGTCTGCGCACAGGACAATCCGTAGACCTTGTGAGGCCCGGAAGTGACATACGCAATGTGCTGATCACAGGAATGGGTACCAGCGGCATTGCGGCTCAGCTGGTAGAATCACTGACATTTGGAAGAATTCCTATTCCGGTTACAGTCTGCAAGGGTTATAACATTCCGCAGTTCGTAAGCCCCCATACATTGTTTATTGCCTGCTCCTATTCAGGAGATACAGAAGAAACGCTGGCCTCTGTACATAAGGCCATGTTGAAGCGGGCACATATTATTTGTATCAGCTCCGGAGGCAAATTGCTAAGCCTCGCAAAAGAATATAATCTGCACTACGTTCAGCTTGACAGTAATATTCCCTCCGGTCGTGCAATGCTTGGCTCCATGATTGTTTCCCTCTTGTATTCTCTTTATCATACTAATCTCATTGGTGCTGCGTTCATCAAAGAGACGGAAAATGCTGTAGAATATCTGGACCGCGGAGAACGCGCCATTCAGGCAGAGGCTGAGCTGATTGCAAAAAAAATTAAAGGAAAACTGCCTATTATCTATTGCGATGAACGGTTAAAGTCTATGGCGACCCGTTTTCAGCACCAGCTGAATCTGAACGCCAAGCAGCTGGCACATATCAATACATTTCCTGAAATGAATCATAATGAGATTGCCGGTTGGAAATTTCCGGAGAACATACTTCAGCAAACTCAGGTAATCTATCTCTATTCAGACCATGATCATGAGCGGGTTGAAAAACGAATGGAGATCTGCAGACCTGTCTTTGAAAAACAATCAAGACATGTAATCGATATAGTGGCCGAAGGAGCTTCTCTGCTGGAACAGTTCTATTATCTTATTCACCTGAGTGACTGGATTTCCTACTTCGTTGCAAAAGAAAATCAGATTGATCCGGATCCTACCCAGGCAACAGATTATGTTACTGAAGAGCTGTCTAAAATCAAGTGAACGCAGTTTTAAACAAGACCATCCGGTTTATTGACCTCGGATTAAGCGAGTATTCTGATGCGTGGGATTTTCAAACCGCGAAGCACGAATCCATTATTTCAGTTAAGTCCCGAAATCGCAGCGGCGAAGCGCCTGCAGAGATTACTGAAAATTATCTGATCTTCTGTGAACATCCGCATGTGTTTACTCTCGGAAAAAGTGGAGATGAAAAAAATCTTGTAATTCCGAAGGAACAATTATCATCCATAAATGCCTCGTACCATCAGATCAACCGCGGTGGTGATATAACTTACCACGGCCCCGGACAGCTGGTGGCATATCCTGTCATTGATCTTGAGAATTTTTTTACGGACATCCATTTATACATGCGTAACATGGAGGAAGCTGTCATCCTGACACTTAATGACTTCGAAATCAAGTCGGGCCGGGTAAAGGGACTGACCGGCGTGTGGATAGATGGTGACAAGCCCGGCAGAGCAAGAAAAATTTGTGCAATGGGTGTTAAGACAAGCAGATGGGTAACACTTCATGGTCTGGCACTTAATGTGAGCGCAGATCTGAATTATTTCAACTACATCATCCCATGTGGGATTTCTGATAAGGCTGTAACCTCCATGCAGAAAGAACTTGGTCAGACATTAAACATGGAAGAAGTAAAAAAATCACTTTTAAAAAACTTCACTGCTGTGTTCGGCGCGTTGCTGTCTGATCCTCTGTAACTTCAGATGCCCGGGTTCTTAGGATTGTCTGTGTTTTCATACTCCGGCCATCAAAATTAGTCTCAAAATTTTCACAGGGTTTAATCAAAGGGCTTAAATTGATGCTTTATTCCGAAATCCATGAGTACAACCAGAAGATCATTCATTCAGAAAGTATCAGTAGCAGGTACCGGTTTGAGTATAATTCCCTCATCAGCATTGTTTTCAAAAGATAAAGAAAGCAAAGTACGGCTTGGTTTTATTGGAGTCGGGCTCAGAGGGCAGGGCCATGTGGAACAGGCGCTATTCCGTAGTGATGTAGAAGTAATCGCCATATGCGACATTCAGCAGCGGATGATCAATGATACGCTGAACATTTTCACCAAAATGAATAAGCCTAAGCCTCAGGTGATCATAGACGGACCGTACGGGTATCGTAAAATGCTTGAAAATAAAGACATTGATGCCGTTATCATCGCAACTCCGTGGGAATGGCATACCGTTCAATGTCTGGATGCGATGAATGCTAAGAAATATGTCGGATGTGAGGTCATTACCGGCATGACTGTCGATGAATGCTGGCAGCTGGTTCATACTTCCGAATCTACCGGCATGCCGCTGATGATGCTGGAAAATGTTTGTTACAGACGTGATGTGATGGCTGTTCTGAACATGGTTCGGCAGGGAATTTTTGGAGAGCTCATTCACCTTCAGGGCGGATACCAGCATGACCTTCGTGAGGTTAAATTCAATAATGGGGCAGATCCATACGGAAAGGGTGTGGAATTTGGTGAAAAAGGTTTTTCAGAAGCACAGTGGAGAACGCATCATTCCGTCAACCGAAATGGTGATCTCTATCCAACCCATGGTATCGGACCTGTTGCGATGATGCTTGACATCAACAGAGGCAATCGTTTCAACAAACTGGTCTCCTATAGTTCCAAAGCACGCGGATTACATGATCACATTGTGAAAAACGGAGGCGAGTCGCATCCCAATGCAAAAATTAATTTTAAACTTGGTGATGTGGTAACTACTATGATATCAACTGTCAACGATGAAACGGTGATGTTGCAGCACGATACCAATCTGCCCAGACCTTACAGCCTCGGTTTTCGTGTTCAGGGTACCAAAGGAATCTGGATGGATCTGAACAGATCAATCTACATAGAAGGAGTCAGCAAACCACACCGCTGGGAAGAAGCCGCGTCATGGCTTGAAAAGTATGACCACCCATTATGGAAAAAATACGCAACTTCGGCTGAAGGTGCCGGTCACGGTGGAATGGACTGGTTTGTCCTTAATGGATTTATTGAAGCAGTCAAAAGTAAAACAAATACACCGCAAGATGTTTATGATGCGGTTACGTGGAGTGCCATTACACCATTATCCGAGAGTTCGATTGCACTTGGTGGTGAAACCGTTGACTTTCCGGATTTCACCGGAGGGAAATGGATGTACCGCAAAAATGACTTTGCGAAGGACGACACCTACTAAACATCATCAGATGTAATGACTCCGGGAGTCGGATTGATTTGTTCGTCCGCAGATATTTACTTTCTAAGTCTATTAATTTGTGGCTGATTATTTAAAGGGTATTTTTACGGGAGAAGGTTTGGTAATGAAAATCAAAGACATTGAGTTCAGAAAATTCCTGAGTGAAGAAGCATTAAGGGAGAGGGTTTCCGAACTGGCTGAATCACTTGATCACGATTACGAATCTCTGAATCCGATTTTTGTTCCGATTCTTAACGGAGCTTTTGTTTTTGCAGCAGACCTCACGCGAAGTCTGAAAATGAAGCCACGCATCTCCTTTGTAAAACACTCTTCTTATACCGGAACTTCTTCCAACGGACAACTTAAATCTCTTATCGGACTTCAGGAAAGTGTTTTTAAGCAGGATATTGTCATTGTCGAAGATATTGTTGATTCCGGTCTGACCATTCAGAAGGTCGTAGAAGAAATGAGTGCGCTGGGTACACGCTCAGTTGAAGTAGTCACACTTCTTAAAAAACAAAATGGAGCTCAAAATGGGTTTAACCCCAAATATGTAGGATTTGAAATCCCTGATCATTTTGTTGTCGGATACGGGATGGATTATGATGGCACCGGAAGAAATCTAAGGGATCTCTGGCAACAGGAGCTTAGTTCGGTAAACTGACGGCACGGTCGTTGAAGTTTTCAGACAGGTTCAGTACTTTGCACCCCCTTAACTTGACTGAACCATGCGAAATCTTGTGTTATTCGGACCTCCGGGTGCAGGAAAAGGCACTCAAAGTGATAAACTAATTGATAAATACGGCTTTGTGCACATCTCCACAGGAGATTTATTTCGCTGGCACACCAAAAATGACACCGAGCTTGGTAAACAGGTGAAAGAAATCATGAACAGTGGCGCACTGGTACCTGACGAAATAACCATCGCCATGCTTCAGGAAGAGGTAAATAAAAACCCGGACGCAAGCGGGTTTTTGTTTGATGGCTTTCCAAGAACAGTGCCTCAGGCAGAAGCCCTGGACGCATTTATGAAAAAGAACGGATCTGAAATTGACAACATTATTGCGCTGGATGTCAATGAAGAAGAGTTAAGAGCCAGAATTGCAAAACGCAGACTTGAATCCAATCGTCCGGATGATGAGGAAGAAAAACTAAACAAAAGAATTACCGAATACTTTACTAAAACTATTCACGTGCTGCCCTACTATGAACAGCAGGGCAGATTAAAAACCGTCAATGGTATCGGTAAGATTGATGATATCTTTGATCAAATCTGTGCCCTGCTCGACCGGTGATTTTTACAAAATCCTTAATTAATGTCTTCGCCTAACTTTATTGACTATGTCAAATTTCATTCACGGTCCGGAAAAGGCGGTTCGGGCTGTCTGCATTTTCACCGGGAAAAGTTTGTACCCAAAGGCGGGCCGGATGGTGGTGACGGCGGTAAAGGAGGAAGCGTCATACTGAGAGGGAACGCACAGTTATGGACACTGCTGCATCTTAAATACAGAAAACACGTATCTGCAACCGATGGCGGTGGTGGGGAAGGTCAGAATCGTACAGGTGCAGATGGAAATGATGAAATTCTTGAGGTTCCGCTTGGTACGGTAGCCCGCGACGCTGAAACCGGAGCACAGATCTGTGAAATTAATGGTGACGGAAAAGAATTTGTTTTGACCCCCGGAGGCAGAGGTGGCAAAGGAAACACACACTTTGCATCTCCCACCAATCAGGCGCCTCAGCATTTTCAGCCCGGAGAGCCCGGACAAGAGCACTGGGTTATTCTTGAACTGAAGCTGCTCGCTGATGTCGGGCTTGTTGGTTTTCCAAATGCCGGAAAATCAACTTTACTTTCAGTTGTTTCAGCTGCCAAACCTAAAATCGCAGACTACGCTTTTACCACACTTACGCCAAATCTTGGTGTCGTAAGTTACCGCGATAATCAGTCTTTTGTAATGGCGGATATACCGGGAATCATTGAAGGGGCCGCAGAAGGCAAAGGCCTTGGAATCAGATTTCTTCGTCATATAGAAAGAAACTCGCTGCTGCTTTTTTTGATCCCTGCAGATTCTGCTGACATCAAAAAAGATTATGACATACTGATCAGCGAACTCCGGCAGTACAATCCTGAAATGCTTGATAAAAAACGATTGCTGGGTATTTCAAAATCCGACATGCTGGATGAAGAGCTAATCACTGCGATGAAAAAAGAATTGCCGGAAGGTATTCCGGCAATATTCTTTTCAAGTATAACAATGCAGGGTATTCAGGAGCTTAAAGACGTGATCTGGAAAAATCTGCACAGCTGATCAGTGCTCAACACGTTCAAAGATCTTTCCGGTCTTTTTATCCTTTAAAATTATTTTTCGCGCTCCGTAATGGGTCATTTCCTCTTTTACGAGGTAATGGTCTGCATCATAGTCCACCAAATGTGAATCTTTAGTCACTCCGGTCTTACCTCTCCACACATCCAGTTTCACCGGCTCCCATTGTTTTGACTTTGCCGATTTATAAGCGGCATCCAGAATGGCATTTACCACATAACCATCATAGAATGTTTCACGCGGTTGTGTTCCGTTTTCCATGCAGCGGAACATTTCAGTGAACATGTGATAGTACCCGAGTTCATTGATTTCATCACCCACAGGGAAGAGCCACCCTGAATTGGATTCAGCTTTTTCAGCCACATAATTGTTTCCTTTTCCGGTGGTGAACATTTCAAAACCGGTGCGAAGGAAACTGTTAACCCAAATCGTGCCTTCTGTTCCCATCACCTCGTCACGAAGGTCCATTCCGCCTCGGAAAGTCCAGCTTACCTCAAACTGGCCGATGGCACCGTTTTCATATTTCACCAAAGCTATGGCGTGATCTTCAGCATCAATCGGCTTAACCTGAGTATCTGCCCAGCACATGACCTCAACAGGTCGGATGTCTTTACCTATGTAAGTGCGTGCAATTTCAACACAATGACATCCGAGGTCAAGGATACAACCTCCTCCGGCCTCTTCAAGATTCCAGAACCACTCACTATGGGGGCCGGGATGCGTCTCGCGTGATTTTGCCCACAGAATCCGGCCAAGTGCGCCATTTTTCACACTTTCCCAGGCCTTGATGAATTTCGGAGTGTAAACCAGGTCTTCAAGATAGCCGGCAAAAATTCCGGCTTCTTCTACTGCATCAAGCATGCGTTTGGCTTCTTCGGCCGTGCGTGCCAGCGGCTTGGTACAGATCACCGCCTTTTTATGTTTGCAGCACAGCTGAACTGCCTGCTCATGAAGGTTGTTTGGAAGTGCAATACATACAACCTCTACATCAGGATGAGCGATAGACTCTTCCATACTGGTGGTGCCGTGCTGCGTTCCATAATCTTTCATGAAGCGGTCAACACTTTCCTGACGGCGTGAGTAAATGCTCACCACCCTGTCCTTGCTGCGATGACCATGAAGCGCATCGGCATAGAATCTGCCAATAAAGCCGCCTCCGAGCATTGATATATTCATAAAAAGAAAGGTTTAAGATTTAATGCTTTCCCGAGTATTGTCACGGAACATGATAATAAATAAAATCAGCACTACGGCTGCAATGCCGGCAGGAACGAGCCACACATCTGCCCAGCTTGTCACCGCAGGGTCGCCTGCGGTATACATGTCTTTTACTTTTCCGGCGATGATTGAACCTATCAGCATACCTACGCCATAAGTTGCGAGTGTGATAAGTCCCTGTGCCTGTGACTTGATTTTATCACCTGCTTTGTAATCAGTGTAAATATATCCGGTAACAAAAAAGAAATCGAAACACACGCCATGAAGCAATATGGCAAGGTAAAGCATCCATGCGCCGGTATCGGCTGCTCCATATCCAAAGCAGAGGAAACGGATGATCCAGGCAATAAGACCTATGATCAGAATATTTTTAACTCCCAACCTGCGGTATGCAAGTGGCAGAAGGAGCATAAATATTACTTCTGATGCCTGCCCGAGTGACATCTTGTTTTCAATATTAAAACTTGCTGCATCTACACCGGGGAATGCCAGTTTATATGCATCGGTAAGCGAGGAGTTTGCCCAGGTATAATAAAATGAAAGCGGTATGCAGATAAGAATAGAAGAAAGAAAAAATATGGAAAAGGATTTATCCCTGAATAATACAAACGCATCTTTTCCGATGATCTGAGAAAATGATGCGGGTCCGGTCGCTGTTGGCGGAGTATCAGGAAGGGTAAAGGCCAGTACGCCGAGTACGGCTGCAGAGATTGCAGAGATAATAAAAATGGTTGACTTGTCGCCTACGCCCATAAATCCGACAACATTCACCACTGCAATCCAGGCAATTGTTCCGAATACTCTGATGGGAGGAAATTCCTTTCCGGGATCTTTCATCTGACGAAGTGCGATGGAACTGGTGAGGGCAATGTTTGGTGCGAATGTGAGGCAATACAACAAAATAATCCAGAAGAATAAATCAGGATCGGCTATGGTGGACAGATAATAAAGAATCGCGGCACCAAGAAGGTTAAGAACTGCCAGTACTTTTTGCGCAGCGAAGAAACGGTCTGCCAGCATTCCAACAAAAAACGGAGCAACAATCATCGCAACGGAAAACGCAGCGTAGGCATTTCCTACCTGTTCTCCGGAAGCACCAAGGGAGTCCGTCATATATTTTCCGAGCTGTCCGTACCATGATCCCCAGACAAAAAACTGGAGGAACATCATCAGTGCAAGCCTGATCTGAGTTGAAATATTCATAGGAACATGTGGGGTTTTAGAATTAGTATTGACTAAAGTTCGGGTATTGGCAATAAGTACGCAACAGATATTCTCTGCTTCTAAGGAGAAATCCCGCTATTCCGCTGCCCAAAGGAAGGTCCCGGCAGCGAGGATCAGAACTTTGTCAGGGATTGAAACACTGCTTCTCCTTCTGTTTCTGTTTCTCACATGCAAGCACCAACAGGCTGTGTTGCGAACTAAAGTCCGGTTCGGAAACGACGGTATAAAAAAATGCAAAAAGTGGTTTTATCAATTAAGCAGCTGAAAGGCCGCAAAAGCCGATAGCCATGCCAGAGCGGTCATGTAAATCATTTGAATTACAGGCCATTTCCAGCCTTTGGTTTCCCTGTAAACCACCGCAATGGTACTCATGCATTGCATGGCGAATGTGTAGAACAATAAAAGTGAAATACCCACGGCAGGCGTGAAGCGCGGGCCACCTGTCTGAGGGTTAACTTCATTTTTTAATTTTTCACGGATAGTAGATTCCTCCTCGGTAGTGCCAAGACTGTAAATGGTTGCTACGGTGGCTACAAAAACTTCGCGTGCCGCAAAGGAGGTGATGAGCGCAATGCCGATTTTCCAATCATAGCCGAGTGGACGAATAACCGGCTCCATCCATTTACCAAGCATTCCTGCATATGAATGTTCAAGTTTATATGCTGCTATTTCATTTTCAATGACAGCAGGGTCAACGGGATGATTCTGATGTTTCAACTCAATAATATCACGGGCACCGGACATAGATGTACCGGGGCCATAACTTGCAAGCACCCACAGTATAACTGAAATCGCAAGAATTACTTTCCCAGCTCCAAATACAAACGCTTTGGTCTTTTCAAGAATGGTGAATCCAACGTTCGACCACTTTGGCGTGCGGTAAGTCGGCATTTCCATGAGCAGATAACTGCGCTCCTGAGTTTTGATGATCAGCTTCATCAGCCATGCGCTGAACAACGCTGCCAGAAAACCAAGTATATATAAAGCCATCAGCGCAAGTCCCTGAAGGTTAAAGAAACCCAATACTTTATCATCAGGAATAATCAACGCTACCAGAATCGTGAATACCGGCAGTCGTGCACTGCAACTCATCAGTGGTGTAACCAGTATCGTGATGAGTCGCTCTTTCCAGTTTTCGATGGTGCGCGTTGCCATGATGGCGGGTATTGCACAAGCCACGCCTGACATCAGCGGAACAACGCTTTTACCACTCAGACCAAATTTGCGCATCACTTTATCCATCAGGAAAACCACTCTGGCCATATATCCGGTTTCCTCCAGGATGGAAATGAATGCAAACAAAATGGCTATCTGCGGAATAAAGATGACAATACCTCCGATTCCCGGCACAAGACCCTGTGTGATGAGATCAAAAAACGGACCTTCCGGTAACTGATGTGATAAAAAGCCACTGAGCGAAGCAAATCCATTATCAATAAAATCCATCGGAATGGTTGCCCAGGCAAAAATGGACTGGAAGATCAGGAACAGAACTGCAAAAAATATCAAATAACCCCAGATCTTGTGCGTCAGGATGCCGTCAATGGACTGTGATGTCTTCTTCCAGTCAGGAGTCGGAGTCCTGATGATGATTTTGTTAAGCAGATCCTGTATGAATTCATACCGCTGAATGGTTTCTGCTCCCTGAAATCTTGCAGGTAAAAAATTATTTTTCTCGGCAACCCCGGCTATAAATTGTTTGTCAGCCGCCGACAGAAAATTAAGCCTGGATCCCAGCTGAAGATACTGATAGGCATCATAATCTGTTTTCAGCTGAAAATGATTGCGGACCTCTTCAATCGAGGATTGCAATTCCGGAGCGGGCGTAAAAACTTTTCTGGATGACCTGCGCACATCAGCAGCAATCGCTTTCTTAAGGTCATCAATACCTTGCCCTGACCTTCCGTTGATCATTACCACCGGCATATCAAGCTCATCCGACATACGTTTGATGTCAATGCTGAGCCCTGACTTTGCAGCAAGGTCCATCATATTCACAGCCAGCACAATCGGGAATTCCAAATCCATCAGCTGAGAAAGCAGTAAAAGACAATTCTTCAGGTTTGTTGCATCCGCGATCAGTATAACACGGTCCGGATAATTTTCATTTTTATCATTTGCAAAGGTCTCCGCAACAATCTGTTCATCCAGGGTACGCGGATATAGACTATATGTGCCCGGCATATCAATAATCTCTGCCGTAGTCTGTTCATTCAACATACACATACCGGTCCTCTTATCTACCGTAACACCGGGGAAGTTTCCGGTTTGCTGGTTGAGGCCTGTCAGCAGATTGAAAAGAGAGGATTTACCCGTATTAGGCTTTCCTGCCAATGCTATTTTAATTTTTTGTGCCATCCGCTATTCCAGAACGAAAATTTTTCTTGCCTCTGCCACCCGGATGGAAAGATCTATGCTGCCCACCGTTACACAAAGCGGATCCCCCAGTGGCGCCTTGAAATTGAAACGAATTACGGTTCCCGGTAGAAACCCCATTTCAAGCAGCTTGTTGGCCAGTTCAGGGTTATCGAAACCGGCTATGACAGCTGTTTGACCGGGTGTCATCTCAGCAACAGTCCTTTGGGGCATCTTGGCTCTTATTTAGACTTAATATAAAGAGTGCAATATAGTGAGATCTCGTTAAGTCTTCGCTACCCTTGATGCGGATGCTAGATATGAGTTCGAGTTCGAAGAAAGAGGATTATGTACCGGTCAATGCTTTCGTCCTCTCTTTCTATTTCTAAAGTAAAAGGAAGAGAAAGAGAAACAGAAAGAGGGAATAAATCCCCAACAAAGCTTTCATCAACTCCTTCTGTTTCTGTTACTCCTTCCAAAATGCCTGAATGAGAAAGAGAAACAGAAAGAGGAAATAAATCTCCAACAGTGCTTTCGTCAACTCCTTCTGTTTCTGTTACTCCTTCCAAAATGCCGGAATGAGAAAGAGAAACAGAAAGAGGATCTAAGTCTCCAACAGTGCTTTCGTCAACTCCTTCTGTTACTGTTACTAATTCTGAAGTATCAGGAAGAGTAAGAGAAACAGAAAGAAGATCTAAAGCTCGATCAATGCTTTCATCCACTCCTTCTGTTTCTGTTACTCCTTCCAAAATGCCGGAATGAGAAAGAGAAACAG
>JBMTCO010000042.1:0-19692 GCA_049430945.1 Cyclobacteriaceae bacterium | reverse complement strand
TTGAAAAAGGAACCAACCTTATCAATTTCTGGAATTATCAGTTCGACCCAAATGTTGACATCCGAAAAATAGGTGAGGTCCCCTATCAGCCGGGATTAATGATTGATATTTTTGTAGGTAAAGTTGACAAAAATGGTTTGATGGTTGATGTCATCGAAGTTCGCGACCCAAAACCTGTTAACCCTGATCGCAAAGAATCCAACGAGATTAAAACCAAAAAGCCTCTGAGATTTGGCTCAAAGCTTGATGCTGCTACAGGGGGTAACTGGGAATAATTCCCTGGCATTGGACAGAAATCCCCGTCATAAGCTTGTAAGAAGATTAAAGGATGACCTTTTTAATGAGGAGGCCCTGGATACATATGACCTGTCTGTCCTTGCAGGATCGAATGATTTTCAGCTGATTGTTACCTCCTCAAAAGAGGGGAAGCTTCTTCTGCTGGAGGACTATGTATTTCCCGATTCTGTGAATGGCAGCAGGGATTTCAACGGACTTCGATACTTGTTTGACTCTCATCAATTACTTCAGGCTGGCTTCTGGAAATCCATTTCCATCGGTTTTAAAAATCAGAAGTACACACAGATACCAGGTGAGCTTTTTGATGAAAAAAATGCTTTTGATATTTTGAAAATCAATGCAGTTCTTGAAGAAAATGATAAAATCTTCTGGAACGATTCATCATCAGGTATAAAAACAATTTTTGGAATTCCTGACTCTGTCTATTCCTGGCTTGGCTCGTATTATCCTAAAAGTAAAATTCACTTTGCCCATCAGTCTGCTATACTCATTGCCGGCGTAGATTCTGTTCATAAGGGGGATGAAGCCATTTATGCATTTATTGACAGATTTAGACTTCATCTGCTGGCAATGACAGGAAATTCACTGAAATTTTATAACCAGTTTCAGATTAAAACATTTTCAGATTACACCCGCTACTTGATGCTGGTAGTTAACCAGATTGGATTCAGTCAGGAAAACTGCAAAGTACTGCTGCATGGTTTCGTTGGTAACGATTCACCGCATTTTCAGGAATTAAGGAAATACATAAGAAACCTTGCTACCGGCAACAGACCTAATATTTCATTGAAAGGAGGCGTATTGTCAGAGATCCAGGAGCACCAGTTCTTTGATATCTTTGCTATGCCTCTGACCCGTTGATTGGTATGTCCAAGCGAATTGCATTATTTCCCGGCTCCTTTGATCCCTTTACAAAAGGACATGAGGATATTGTGCTGAGAGGGTTAAAATTGTTTGATGAAATCATTATAGCAATCGGTTATAACAATGCAAAAAATCAAAGATATTTTGAGATCAACCGGATGGTAAAATGCATTTCTTCAACATTTAAGGACTATCCTGCCATTTCTGTGAAAACCTATTCAAAGCTGACAGCTGAATTCGCAAGAGAAAATGGAGCACAATACCTGCTGCGTGGCCTTAGAAATACTACGGATTTTGAATATGAAAACAGCATCGCACAGGTCAATAAATTACTTCATCCTGAACTTGAGTCATTCTTTCTGATTACCAATCCCTCTTATGCCTCCATCAGTTCAAGCATCATAAGGGAGGTCCACCGCTATGGCGGTGATGTGTCTGAAATGTTACCCTATAAGCTGTAAAGTCTCAACCTTTACTGTCCACATCAGAATAATATCTGCTGAATACAAAGTGTATTGAATTGTAGGAGTTTTCAAGAGCATGATAAACTTCCTTTCTGGTCATCCAGCGTAGCTCCTCAATATGTTCATTCTTATCAGGCTTCATTTTGGAATCATCCGTTAATTCCATAGCATACCAGCGCGTTCGCTTCAGCATTATGTTCTTATTCATGGTGTAAGTATGCCAGGTCGTAACAATCCGTTTGCCCAGCTTAACCTCTATTCCACACTCCTCTTTGACTTCCCTCACTGCAGTCTGCCTGCTGGATTCTCCAGGATCCCGCTTACCTTTCGGAAGGTCCCACTTCTTCATACGAAAAATCATCAGAAATTTACCACGCTTCACCACAAGACCTCCTGCCGCATCTACAACCTTAAAACGGCGTCGGAGAAAATCCTTGATTGCTTTAATATCTTTTACAGAAATTACAAGAGATATCAATTGTAACGGAACAGCTGAGTCCAGCAAGTCCAGAATAACATCCATATCTGCGACACCGACATTGCGGACCCAAACATGGTTAATCATCTGAGCCTTGGTAATCTTTTCTCCGGCTGCATCCACTACGTGGTTCACATCACCATGTGCGGGCTTTTTACCCGCCTTCAAAATGGTAACCGGTATATCATTAATGAACAAATTCATCTCTTAATTTCAATAGCGTTTATGCAAAAACATAAAATAATTGCAGACAGGCAAATCAATTCCTGCGATTTTATAAATTGGCGTCCATATGACTACCATATTTGAATCATCAGCAACACAGATTTCAGCATTGTTACTGGATATCGGCGCCATTAAATTGAATCCTGAGAATCCATTTACATGGAGTTCAGGTTGGAAGTCACCAGTGTATTGTGACAACCGTTTGGCACTCTCCTATCCGGAAAAACGAACCTATATAAAAGAAGCGCTTACGAGTGCTGTTCAAAATAATTTCCCTGATGCAGAAAGTATTGCCGGCGTGGCAACTGCAGGAATTGCACAAGGGGCATTGGTAGCTGACAAACTTTCACTTCCATTTTTATATGTACGACCAAAGCCCAAAGATCATGGAATGCAAAATCTTATTGAAGGGAAAATAGTTCCGGGGCAGAAAGTTGTTTTAATTGAAGATCTTGTTTCAACGGGTGGCAGTTCCATAAAGGCTGCCGAGGCACTTCGTGATGCAGGATTCAATGTGATTGGCATGGTGGCAATCTTTACCTACGGATTTGAAAATGCCATTAATAATTTCCACGATGCAAACATCAGACTTGTATGCCTTTCAGATTTCAGTCATTTGGTAAAAGAGGCTGTCAGACTGAATTACATGGACTCAGGGCAGCTGGATTTCGTTTCCCGCTGGAGTGAAGATCCGGCGAATTGGAATAAATCCTGATCTTTACTTTTCGATTAATTCCGCATCCTGAATCAGAAAATTTGTTCTGTCAATGTCGTCGGTATTCAATTTCAGTTTTCCTCTTACTCTGATGTATTGATCGGCACTGAACTTTGGAGGCTTTGCTTTAAAGCTGACCTCAGCAATGGTTTCAGGTCCGGCACCTCCGCAGAAAAAACATTGGCTGTAAGGATATTTCGAAATGATTACATAGGCCTCCCCGACCACATCTACAGGAAGATAATAACCCTCTACAGAAATAATTTTTGATTCCAGTGCCTTAACCTCAGCAGGAAAAACCGGAAAATTCAGATACTCCTGAGCTTTTTCACTGTAGCGGACTTCAAATCTTGTTTTTGAAAATACCGCCCAGTAATCCGTCTGAGCATAAAGCTTATGATTTATAAGCAGCCCGAACAGGCAAACAAAAAACAGAATCGCAAGATTTTTATAATATTTCATATCACTGATTCAAAATATGGTGTACTTCTTTCCTTGAGGCTCCAATTGCCGGTATTAAGGCACCTGTTGCCCCAATTATTACAGCGCTCAAAATAATATAGAGTTCTTCAATTTGAAAAAGATAAGGTGATAAACCCTGGGCGATGGTGCTTTGTCCTGATAATGCTAAAATCAGATGTCCTGCTATAATACCGGGTAATGCCCCTGAAAGGGACAAGATAACGGCTTCAAAAATAATAATGGAAAAGATTTTGCCACGACCGGCACCCATCACGCGCATAATGGCAATGTCTACCTGTCTGACCCGCATACCGGAAAGAAGAGAGAAAAGAATACTTAAGCCTGAAAGTCCAAGGATCATCCATGCAAAATAATTAAGCACTTCTGTTCCTGCCCCAACAAGTGACTGCAACCTGGCTGCTTCAAATGCCGGAGATGCAGCCTGCATAGTGGTTCCCTGATTAATAATTCTAGGAAGCTGAAGTGCTGCAATAGGATTTCTGAACCTGATAAGTAATGCGGTAATCTCAGCAAGGCTGTCAGTCGCATCAGCACCTGGAACCAGTCTTGAAGGCGATGAAACAGGTTTCATCATAAGATGATGAACCTTCCAGAGACCGGGCACAGAAGTGATTATCAGATCATCGGTAATACCGCCTGACTTTTCCAGGATACCGGTTACAGTATACATAACATCTTCATGATCCCGGTTTTGCTCAGTAAGTCCATGAGCACTTGCAAAAGTGTCACCGATATTCAGACCGGTTCTTTTTGAGACTTCGGCACCAAGGACTACTTCAAGATCATCTTTCCACCATGCACCTTGAGTGATTCGACAATCGTACCATTCCTTAAAATTATCATTGGTGCCTACTATCCGAAAACCATTATAGGCGTCGCCCAATGCCAGTGGAAGTGCCTGTCGCACCAGACGATGTCTCGATAATTTTTCAGCTTCAATCAAACGGATGTTACCAGTAGGATAATCAGCATGAAATACACTGCTCAGAATAAGCTGTAACGGACTTCCCTTAGCACCTGCAACAAGGTCAATGCCCCTGGTGTTTTGTTCAATCCTCGTATCGAGCTGTGTGGTGAATGATAATACTGCAACTGAAATAGATACACCTGTTACAAACAGAATAATAGTTTGCAATGCCTGAAATTTCTGACGCCTTAATGAGGCAAGAACAAATTTCAGACTATTCATAACTGAATGTAATCAGGGATAACTTCTTTTAATCTTTGGTCATGGGTAGCAACCAGAAAACCTGTTCCGTTACGGCTGCACAGATTTTTCAACAAGTCAATGACTCGCATGCAATTTTTATCATCCAGTGCACTTGTAGGTTCATCAGCAAGGATCAAATCGGGTTTATTGATGAGTGCCCGACCTATTGCAATCCTTTGTTGCTGACCATAACTGAGCTGATCCGGAAATGATTCACCTTTTTCTGACAATCCAAGATTATCAAGCATAAAGGAAACCTCTTCAGAAGAAACTGCTGAACCTGAAAGCCAGCCTGGAATTTGCAGATTTTGTTTAACAGTAAGAGATGGAAGCAGAAAATGTTTCTGGAAAATAAATCCTATGTGCTTGCCGCGCCACGCATCAATTTCAGATCCCGAGAGATTTGGAATTTCGGTTCCATGAACAAAAACAGTTCCTGATAACGGACGAAGCAAGCCTCCAATAAGATGTAAAAGTGTTGTTTTTCCGGAACCTGATCCGCCGAGCAGCAACATTGACTGACCGGCACTGACCTGAAAATCGGGGAAACTCATTGCCGCAGAACCCGGCCAGCCGAAAACAAGACTCTTAATTTGAAGCATGGGGACTGCAAAATAAAAAACCTCCGGGTTTACCGGAGGTTTTTTATAAGAATCAATTTTTGATAAGTGGCGGATAATCCCTGAAAGGAGAAATACTGTTCTTCTCCATCATTTCACGGTATTGCTTCCATGGGCCATTGAAAAATGAATCCACACGCTTCAACACAGTGCTGACTTTACCCTGAGCATGCTTTATGACCCTGTTATCGGTATCGTTTACAGGATCCATCGCACGGCCAATATAACCTGATGCGGTAAAGACATAATCCATAACATTTCTTGTTTCCGACATGGTAATACCCTGGCGTTTATCTTCCTTTCCATAAACAAGATCCATGAGAACATTCAAACTATCCCTCATTGCTTTCGTTTGCTGTCCTGCATCCTTTAGATCCGAACGTTTAGCCTCACGGATTTTCTTATCAAACTCATCCACAATAGTTGAACTTTCATTCAGACGCTTTCCTGCTGCGCCCATGTCCTCGGTCAGTTTCATTATCTGCTTTTGAAGGGCATACCGGTCAGCAAAAACCTTTGAATCCACATTTAATCTCGGATCACTGAAAACTTTTATGGTCGTTGAGTCTTTCTGACCTGCGTAGGTAATTCTAAGTTTATACACCCCCGGATTTACTACAGGACCGGAAGGTTCACCAAAGAATCCTCTTCTTCCACCTGAAGCACCTGGTCTGGAAGGTGGCCTGACACCCTTCTCGGTCAGGTTCCAGTACATCCTGTTAACGCCATTGTCTTCCGGGGCTTTCTGATTAATAGTTCTGATCAGTTTATTGCCTGCATCAAAAACCTCAAGCTTTACTGAATCGGATTTTGGCGCAGGGGCCTTTGGCTTTTCAGGCTGAGGAACAGATGCAGGAATCACGGATTTGGCATTTGACTTTCCTGAAGGTTTGTTAGTCTCAGGTTTCTTTTCATCTGCTCCGGCTACCGGTTTATTAACTACATAGGAAATCATAGCACCGGTAGGTCGGTTTTCTCCATTATAAATAGCATCTGCATCAAACCGCGATCCCTCGGGTTGCTGAATAGTGGCTGCATAAGCATCCGGGGGATTAAAAAGATGAATTGTTTTATTCAAAATACCGTCACCTGACTTTGCCAACGCCCTTAGAGGGCGAATGTCATCCATCACATAGAAGGCTCTTCCAAATGTTCCGATAACAAGGTCATGCTCCCGAGGATGAATTACTAGGTCCATGGTTGGAACACCTGCTGGGTAATTATTTGTCCAGCGGGTCCAGTTTTTACCCTCATTTATACTTACAAACAAGCCATTTTCAGTGCCAAGGAAAATGAGCTTCGGTTCTTCAGGATCCTGAACGCTTGCAAGCATATAATTGCTCTCTCCTATCTCTGCAGCAGTAACAAGGCTTTCCCAGGTATTTCCGTAATCACGCGTACGGAAGAAATATGGTTTGTAATCGCCCTGGCGATAATTATTAACCACTGCAAAAGCCTCACCGGCATTATGAACGGATGCCTGTATCTGAGGAACCCATGCATTTTTTGGCATTCCAGTAATGCGTGAGGTCACATTCTTCCAAGTTTTTCCTCCGTCCTCAGTTACATGAATTTGTCCATCATCGCTTCCGGTCCAGATTACACCTTGCTTTTTGGGACTTGGCGCAATGGTAAGCAATGTACAATGATTCTCAGCTCCAGTAGCGTCCATGGTCAATCCTCCGCTTTCATATTGCCTCTGCTTTGAAGGGTCATTTGTTGTGAGGTCTTCTGAGATGACATCCCATGTACTTCCCTTGTTATTGCTGCGGTGAAGAAACTGACTGCCATAATAGATCACGGATGAATTAAAAGGATCCTGTGCAAATGCAGCATTCCAGTTAAAACGAAGCTTCATTTCTGCATCAGGATGGGTAGGCTTGATATTTTTAACAAAACCGGTTTGAATATCATATCGTCCGATGTTGCCACCCTGCGACATCGCGTAGCCATACCGACTGTTGTCAGGATCCGGTGCAGCATCAAATCCGTCACCAAAATAAACCTCCTGCCAGTAGGAATTTCGGATGCCGTCATTTCGCCACACATAAGCCGGGCCAACCCATGTGCCGTTATCCTGCATACCTCCGTAAACATTATAAGGATGGTTCATGTCTACATTTATATGATAGAATTGCCCGACAGGAATATTTTCAGAAAATCTCCATGACTTACCCATGTCCTGTGAAATGTTCAATCCGCCATCGTTGCCATCTACTAGGAAAGCGGGATCATTTGGATCAATCCACCATGCATGATGGTCCGGGTGGACACCTGCCCAGGATGAAAGTAATGGGCGGAAAGATTTACCACCATCTTCACTGATGTTCACACCTGAAAAGATGGAGTAAATACGATTCTCATTTTTCGGATCCGCATAGATCTCGTAGTAATAAAACGGACGGTCACCGATTTCACCGGCCTTGTCATTAATCATCTCCCATTTAAAGCCTCCGTCCATTGAACGATAAAGTGCATTTTTCTTTGATTCAATCAATGCATAGACAACATCAGGTTTGCTTTTGGCAATCGCAAGCCCCATTCTACCCAGATCACCTTCCGGCAAACCTTCTTTTGATGAAAGCTTCTTCCAGTTTTTACCTCCGTCAAAGGTAACGTACAGGCCGGAGGAGGATCCTCCTGATTTAAAAGTCCATGGCTGGCGGCGGTGTTCCCACATGGAAACAAAAATCTTGTTCGGGTTTACAGGGTCCATAACCATTTCTCCTGTGCCGGTTCTTTCATTAACATAAAGTACACGATCCCATGTTTGACCTCCATCCGTTGTTTTAAATACACCTCGCTCCGGATGATCAAACCAGGGTGAACCAATGGCTCCAACATAAACTGTATTGGGATTCATGGGATCAATTAAAATCCGATGAATATTTCTGGTCTTTTCCAGACCTACCCGATTCCAGGATTTTCCTCCATCAAGTGATTTATAAACACCGCCTCCACTGTTGAGACTATTTCTGGGATTTCCTTCTCCTGTACCTACCCAGACCACTGAAGGGTTGCTCTGCTGTATTGCGACAGCACCTATAGACAGTACAGTCTCCTTATCAAAAATGGGTTCCCAGGTAATACCGGCATTGGCAGTTTTCCATAAACCACCTGATGCAGCACCTGCATAAATGATGTTCCGGTTCGATACTACCGCCTCGATTGCCGTGATCCGACCGCTCATTCCTGCAGGGCCGATACTTCGTGGCTTAATGCCCTTAAGTTTTTCCATGTTGAGTTGCTGCCCTGTAACCGGACTTAAAAACAACATAAACACGTAAATAAGTGTAATTAATCTTTTCATAATGAATGGCTTATTTTAGAAAGCTAAAGATAGGAATGCAGATAATTAAATAGTTACCGAAGAGTAACTATTTGGATAAGCGGTAAAAGAAGGGCATTCGGATTGCTTTGAACGGGATTCTGCATAAATCAACCTGGATGTTCAATATTCTTATCGGCTCGTTTTGAACCCGCATAAAGCTCAAATTCAAGCAATCGACAATCCAGCTGTGCGGAATAAAACTCTATCCGACGATTTGGCTTCAAACCCACGGATTTTGCAAGGTCAAGGTTTCCTGTAAAAACGTACCCTGTGTATCCACTGCATTGCTTTTTGAAAAAATCTCCAATGGACCGATAAACAGTTTGGAGCTCATCAATTTCTCCCATTCTTGTGCCATACTCAGGATTAAAAACAATTACTCCCGGCTGAACAGGAACAGGTGTTTCCCTGAAATCGCAGCAATGAAATTCAATCAAATCTTCAACGCCCGCGAATCTTGAGTTTTCTCTTGCATCCTCTACGGCACCCTGCCTGATATCAGAGGCAATAATTTTTACAGATTCCGGCGGCTTAATAATGTTTTGTTCGAGCTCCTTTTTGAGGTCACTGAAAATTTCTCTCGGAAAACCTAAAAGCAGAATGCAAAATCATTTCTGAGCAATCCCGGTTTACGCCCTGAAACAAGGAGCGCTGCCTCAATGGCAAGTGTTCCGGATCCGCACATCGGATTTACAAATGGCGTGTTTCTGTCCCAGCGACCTGATCTTATGATTGCCGCAGCAAGGCTCTCCTGCATAGGTGCTTTACCGGGAATGCGGCGATAACCATGCCTGGAGATTACTCCGCCTGATGTATCCAGAAAAATTTCAGCGTGCCCATCCTTCCAGTGCAGGTGCAACGCAACGCCGGTGGCCTCTTTTCCTGAGTTCGGACGTTTACCGGTTTTTGAACGAAACCTGTCCACAACAGCATCCTTTACCTTGACATTAATAAACATCGTATTGTTCAGGGTCAGGTGCTCGGCACTGTTGCTGACAGAAAAGCTTTCATGGTGCGGAATAATTTCCTCCCAGGAAATTTTTAACAACTCTGAATAAATACGGTCAGGGTTTTCAGCTCTGAATGAACCAAGCGAATACCGAACCTGGGTAGCACATCGCAGATGAAGATTAAGTCTCATGCAGTCAATAAGACTGCCTCTGATTTCAACGCCGGTTTTAAAAGTCCGGACAATATTATAACCAAGTTCAGAAATTTCATCTGACAGAATTGCTGACATGCGATTGGGGCATGCCACAACAATACGGGACGCTTGTTCAAAATTCACTTTTACTGAAGTCGATTTCTTTAAAATTAAAATAACGGGTTACTGAATTAACTTCCATCTCCAGCCGTCCATGGTGATCAATTCCGGTAATTACACCTTCAAAGGGTTCTCCATCCTTAAAAAACTGATGGCGTGTATTAAATAAATATAAATGATCAAGCCACTCACCCTTCAGCCCCGGGAAATCCTTACCTCGAAGTCTGCTGAATTCTGTTTCAATTGAAGCCAGTAAATCCCCGAGTAATTCTTCTGTTTTGAACTTTTTACCTGTGAATAAAAAAAGTGAAGTAGCTGCGGAGAAATTAAATCTTTCCTGGTTTACGTTCAACCCGATTCCGGCAACAGAATAGCGTATGGCTTTGCCCATAACACTATTTTCAATCAATATTCCTCCTATTTTTTTGCCACCGGCCATAAGGTCGTTGGGCCACTTGACTTGAAACAACTTACCTGTAATTTGATTCAGGCATTTTGCGATGGCTAGAGAAAGAAAAACATTAAGAAAAAAATGATTCTCCGGTTCAACAGGATTTTCCAGTACAATCGAAAAAGTCAGATTTTTTCCGGGCTCAGATTCCCAGCGGTTCCCGGCCTGGCCCCTTCCTGCCGACTGATGATCACAGATAAATACCGCTCCATGACAAATTCCGTCTGATTCTGTAAACCTGATGGCCTCCGTATTCGTTGAAGGGCATTCGGGGAAATGCACTAATTTTTTACCAAACAGACGGGTTTTATCCGGAACGTTATACAATGGAAATTCTGTACTTTTGCGCCCAAATCTAACTACTAAAAAGCGAAATCCCCCTTCATGGCCAAAAAACGGAAGACCTCCTCAGCTGAAAAATTGACCAAGGCCATCGTAAGCGGAATGCAGGAAAAAAAGGCACAGGAAATCATTATCATGGATTTAAGACATGTTAAGAACGCTGTGGCTGATTTTTTTGTTATTTGCTCAGGAACTTCGGACAAGCAACTCGCAGCAATTGCAGATTCTATAGAAGAAGAGGTTTCCAAGGAGATTGGTGAGGATCCGTGGCACAGGGAAGGACGACAAAATAAGGAATGGATGCTGATCGACTACATAAACGTTGTTGCACACATCTTCAGGAAAGACAAAAGAAACTTTTTTGCACTTGAAAAATTATGGGGGGATGCGGAGATCACTGAAGTAGCAGAATAACCTCCATTCATTAAAAAATCAAAAACAATGTCAGAACAAAAAAAACCAAAAATAAACCCACCGAGAACTCCAAAAAACAATCTGCAGATGTGGATTATTCTGGGGTTGATCGGCATCATCTTTGGAGTAACCTTTTTTAAAGGTGCAGGTGAACCTATTGAAATAGACGACCGTACTTTTGAAGACATGGTTCTTAGCAGGGATGTCGAGAAGGTTACCCTAATAAAGAACCTTGAACTGGTAGAAGTTACCCTTACCAAAGAGGCTTTAAAAAACACTAAGTACAAGGCAGAACTGGAGAAAAAGTTTCAGTGGGGTATTAATCCCAATGGACCTCATTATATGCTTAATATCAGGTCCATCGATCAGTTTGACCGCGACTATAAAACATTGAGTGAAAAACTGGACAGAAAAGAAAGAGTACAGCTAAAATCAGAAACCCGCAGTGATGTCACAGGTTTACTGTGGAATATGGGCTTTTTAGTGCTACTCGTAATGGGTTTCTGGATGCTCATGAGAAGAATGACAGGCGGTGGCAGCACGGGTGGTCAGATTTTCAACATCGGCAAGTCCCGCGCGGCGCTGTTTGATGCAGAAAATAAAGTGAAGATTACGTTTGCAGATGTGGCAGGTCTGGACGAAGCCAAGGAAGAAGTCAGGGAAATTGTAGACTTTTTAAAAACACCAGGAAAGTTCACCGCTCTTGGCGGTAAAATCCCAAAAGGTGCTTTGCTTGTAGGCCCTCCCGGTACAGGTAAGACATTACTTGCCAAAGCGGTTGCAGGAGAAGCAGGGGTTCCCTTCTTTTCACTTTCAGGCTCTGATTTTGTTGAGATGTTTGTGGGTGTTGGGGCTGCCCGTGTTCGGGACTTATTCAAACAGGCCAAGGAAAAAGCACCTTGCATCGTATTCATCGATGAAATTGATGCAATTGGCCGTTCCCGCGGAAGAGGACAAATGCCAGGAGCAAATGATGAACGTGAAAATACGCTCAACTCATTGCTTGTAGAAATGGATGGTTTTGCAACTGACAGCGGTGTAATCATTCTTGCTGCCACAAACCGGCCCGATGTACTGGATTCTGCATTGCTGAGGCCCGGGAGGTTTGACAGACAAATCAGCATTGATAAACCAGACATCATCGGCCGTGAACACATTTTCAAGGTTCACCTGAAACCCATTAAATTATCATCAGAGGTGGATGTTCGAAAACTGGCGGCCCAAACCCCGGGATTTGCCGGAGCGGAAATTGCCAACGTCTGTAATGAGGCTGCACTGATTGCCGCAAGAAAAGACAAGAAAGAAGTTGATATGAAAGACTTCAATGACGCAATTGACCGTGTCATCGGTGGCCTTGAGAAAAAGAATAAGATCATCTCCCCTGAAGAAAAGAAAATTGTAGCCTACCATGAGGCAGGTCATGCAGTTGCCGGCTGGTTCCTGGAGCATGCCGATCCGCTCGTCAAGGTAAGTATTGTACCTCGTGGTGTTGCAGCACTTGGATATGCGCAATACCTGCCGAAGGAGCAATTTCTATATCAGACTGAGCAGTTGCTTGACGAAATGTGCATGGCGTTCGGAGGAAGAGTAGCTGAAGATATCGTATTTGGAAAGATTTCAACCGGTGCTCTGAGCGACCTTGAAAGAATCACCAAAATGGCCTATAGCATCGTTACCATTTATGGTATGAATAAGGAGATCGGTAATATGTCATTTTTTGATTCCAAGCAATCAGAGTATGCCCTTCAGAAACCTTATTCAGATGCCACTGCAGAAAGAATAGATCAGGAAGTCAAAAAGGTAATTGATTCCTGCTACGAAAGGACTAAAAATATGCTTATTGAACGTCGGAGTGAACTTGAAACAATTGCCTCTGAATTACTGGAAAAAGAAATTCTTTTCCAGAGTGATCTGGAGCGGCTTATTGGAGTTCGTCCTTTTTCAAACCAGACTACTTATCAAAAGTTTACAAACAGGGCAGAGGAAGCAACTGCAGCAGTTCCTGAGGTGGCAGCACCAGCAGAACCTTCTGCTCCATCTGAGCCGGAGCCCTTACCAGCCTGATTCATCTCCTCAGCCGTAGACTACCGGCTTAAGAAGCCGGAGAAAAAAACAGGCACAAAAAACTTCTTTGTAATTTTGGGTATGCATGAATTACCCATTGATCTGCCTGCGGGAAAAAAAATTTTTTTCGCATCCGATTTTCATCTGGGAATTCCGGATCACGCCACCAGCACGGAGCGAGAAAAAAAAATAGTGCGCTGGCTTGAATGGGCTGAGAAGGACGCTGCTGCCTTTTTTCTGCTTGGAGATATTTTTGACTTCTGGTTTGAGTACCGCCGGGCAGTACCAAAAGGATTCATACGTTTGCTTGGAAAGCTTGCAGATCTGTCAGACAAAAAAATACCAATCTATATTTTTCCGGGCAACCACGACATGTGGATGAATGATTATTTTCGACGCGAATTCAATGCTGAAATTTTTGATGATCCTGTAGTTTTATGCTGCAATGACAAACGACTGCTGATAGGTCATGGCGATGGCCTTGGACCGGGTGATTCAACCTATAAGCTTTTAAAAAAGATTTTTAAATCACCTTTGGCACGTTGGGCATTCAGATGGCTGCATCCTGATATCGGAGTAGGCCTGGCGTCGGCGTGGAGTAAAAGCAGCCGGATCAGTAACATGAAGCTGGAAGAAAAATTCAAGGGCGAAGAACGCGAATTTCTACTTGCCTGGTGCCGGGAAAAAGAAGCAGTAATTCATCATGATTTTTACATTTTTGGTCACCGGCATTTGCCGCTGGATTTGTCTGCAGGACCTGAAAGCAGATATATAAATCTTGGAGAATGGGTTCACTTTTCTCCTTTCGGAATTTTTGATGGAAAAACAGTCGAATTAAGGACTTTTAGCTAGCATGCCTTTCATTGTCCGGCTTTTGCCATTAATACTGTTTACTTCAGTAACAGCCCAGAACATTCCTCTGCATAAGCTCAGGGAACGAGAACTTCCCGTAATAGCCGAATGCCATTCGGTAGACCGGCTTGGAGGAATCGTGGTTTACGGTGATGGAAAATTAATACACCTGTCCCCGGAAGGAATAATTGAAGTAATGAGAGATAATCCGGTTGAGTGGTCGTCCAGAAAAATAAGGCTTATAGAAGCATGGAATCCATTGCGCATCTGGGTCCAACTAAAAGCAACCACCGGTGACTACATTCATTTTCTTAATCCTAAACTTCTGAATGCAGAAGAACCACTTAAGATAGATCCTTCATTTTCGGTTGAGCCCATTTTGATTGCACCGAGTAATAGTAATTCCAGCTACTGGATTCTGGATATAGATTTCAGCCTTAAGCTCATAAATACTGATAAATCAAAAGTTGAGTGGGAATCAGGCAGGATCGAATCACCGGATGGTTCGGTTTTTACCCATTTAAGATTCTGGCAAAACTTTTTATTACTCACCACCGAAAAGGGAGCAATCCTGATTGTCAACCGCCTGGGGAAGGTTTTAAAAACTTTTAAAAGTACCTCGTATCAACCCGGAGTCCTTGGTGAAGACATTTATTATTTAATGGTTGACAAATTGATTTTTGAAAATCTGTATACAAACTCAAGGAAAGAGGTTCTATTACCCTACCGGCCTGACCGGGTAGTGGCCACTGACGAAAGATTAATACTATTCAAGGGTAAAAAAATTGAGGTTTTTTTATTTGAACCACCAAGGTAATTTTTATGGTGCCGGTTCAACCATAATAACCTCTTCGCGGTCTGCAACAACCATTCCCGGCAAATCGCCTTTACGTTTTCTTACATACTTACGTCTTGTGAAAGAAACAGGGCACAAGTTTTCGCCTTTTCTCTTTGAGTGAAAAGCTGCCAGGGAGGCAGCACGCTCAATGACAGGCTTTGGAATCGTGTGTCCTGCTTTTTGCCGTATGATCACATGCGAACCTGAAACATCGCGTACATGAAGCCACATGTCCTCCTTGGACGCAACTTTAAAGGTCAGTTCATCATTTTCAGCTGAAGAACGGCCTACAAGGATGATGTATCCCATAAATTCATGCTGAATGTACGGCAGTCTTTTGACCTGCTCCTTTTTTTTCCTTACTTCTACAGGACCAGAATCGAGCGCCTTCAGGGCCGATATTTCGGATGCTTCCTGGATTTTTTTCAGAAGTTCTGATTCGGTTTTAAAAAGTAAAGTTGAGTCAGTGATCCATGCCCTTGTTCTGATCATTTCCTGCAACCTATTTCTTGATTTTCTGTAATATATCTCAGCATTTTTTTGCGGGCTGATATCAGGTTTGAGTCGGATCTCATGAAACTTACCGGGAGCGTAAAAACTTTCAGCAACAAGCATATCGGCGCCGGCGCTCACGCGATGCAGATTCGCCATAATCATATCAGCCCATTCTTTAAAATTATTCCCGTCACTGATGGCACTCAGTCGCATTTCATTTTTTGATATCTGAGCCTGCAGGTGTTTTAATTTTAATTCCTGTCTTCGGAGCATATCCTGCCTGAGCGTGAAGAACGCATGATCGCGGATAAATAGCTGGTAAAAATAATTAATGGCTTCAATCGGGTCAGCAGAAAGCTTTTCAGACTCACCCAAAGGCAGGAGGGAAAAAACTATTTTATGGTCATCCCGACAAATATAAAAATCAGGCTTTTTCATTTTCATCAGTGCCTGAAGAATCAGATTATGATTTTTCAAAGCGGGTGAATTGTCATAGCCCTGGCTGCGGAGCCATTTCCAGACTTCCCTGCCGAAGGTAAAATAATGCTTTTCTATGCAATCAGCATGAGCCTGAAAATACGGTGCAGACCAGTCAATGATCCGATCCTGAACAAGTACTGTCTCCGGTTTTTCAGATTTCAGTGCATTTCTGAAATAAGAATGATTTGTTCCGGAGGAAAGAATGACGTTACCGGAAGCACCATGCATTTTAAAAATCAAAGTATGATTATTATCAAGATGAATACTGAAGGAACGTTCATTTTCAAAAAGTTTCAAAGCTGTTACCTCACCCATTATTCCTTCCGGAAAAATATCAGCAGAATTTTTACGTGCCCGCCTGAAGATTTCAGGGAACAATAAAATGGAAAGTACCGGTGAGAAAATTACCCGGATAAAAAAGGACTTTTTCTGATCATTGAACTCAAGAATCAGCTCATCTTTTTCCTGGCTGAAACAGGAAATAAATCTGGAGCCAATCAGAATATCTGAAAGTCTTGGCACCAGATGTCTAAAGTAGAAATAGCTGTTTTGCACCTTAAAGATTGAGGATCATTCCATCAAATGCCAGTCTGATGCCCGCAGGCAACTCTTTTTCCGTTTGGGCATGAAGTCCCATTTTATGACTTAAATGAGTAAACCAGGTATCCTCGGCACCGATTTTTCTTGCAACTTCTACCGCCTGTTCCAAATTAAAATGAGAAACATGAGCCTCACGTTGGAGGGCATTTAATACCATCACACGAACCCCCCGCAACAAATCGTACGTTGATTCAGGAATAAAATTAGCATCCGTGATGTATGCAAAATCACCTATTCGAAACCCAAGCACAGGCAGGCGCAAATGCGTTACAGGAAGTGGTATCAAAGTAGTTTCTCCTATCGCAAAAGGCTCATCCTTTATCTCATTGAGCGTAAGCAGGGGAATACCCGGATACTTCTTTTCACCAAATGCATAGGCAAACTCAGTCCTGATCTGATGCAACACTTCAAGCTGTCCGTATACAGGCATGTCAGATGACTGAAGGAAATTAAATGAGCGGACATCATCAAGGCCTGCAGTATGGTCTTTGTGGGCATGCGTAAAAACCACTGCATGAAGTCTGTTGATACGTTCCCTTAGCATCTGCTGCCTGAAGTCCGGACCTGTATCGATTACAAATCGGTCAGGGCCGTTTTGAATATAAACAGACGTGCGTAGTCGTTTATCCCGGAAATCAAGGGATGTGCAAACACTGCAGTCGCATCCAATGACTGGCACACCCTGAGATGTTCCTGTTCCAAGAAAGGTTACCTGCACAGTTCTGAAATTAAATTTTTGTCTTGTCCCGCTTATTTCTGTGCAGGAGCAAATAAGTCATCATAGAGCTGCCTGCTTTTTTCTGAAAATTTAGACTGATCCATGTCCAGTCCTTTCAGAATATCCAAAATGGCATTAATTTTTCCTTCTATGGAATAGAACTTATTCACAATAATGACTTTCTGGTCTCTGAGGATGCAATAACCTGATTTAAACTGACCCCGCTCATAACGTAAGGTGTAGTCAGACTCTGCAATCATATCCTCCAGCTTGGTCAAAAAGTTATTGGTATACTTAATCATTTTTGATGCGTTTGAATCGGCCATGGCCTATCACAAATTTAGAATTTTAAAAGTTATGCACGTGAGGTAAATTTGTGATCTGATGAAAAAAAACCTGGTTGTCATCACCGGTCCGACCGGCTCAGGAAAAACGGCTCTTGCCATCCGTATTGCCCGACAGCTCGGCACTGAAATCGTTTCGGCAGACTCCAGGCAGGTATTCAGGGAAATGCGCATCGGGACAGCCGCTCCTACCCCTTTTGAACTTCAACAGATCCCACATCACCTTGTTGCTCATAAAAGTATCACAGAAGAATATGACGTGGCGGCATATTTAAAAGAAGCAAGGGCCTGCATCGATAATCTGTTTACCAGGCACCAATATGTGCTGGTTTGCGGAGGATCCGGATTATATATCAGAGCTTTAATTAATGGGATTGATGAAATACCTGATGTGCCTGAACACATCCGAAACCAGGTATTAATCGAATACAAAGAAAAAGGCCTTCAATGGCTTCAGAATGAAACACTTCAGGCAGATCCGGAGTGGTATGCACGCGCAGACCACCAAAACCACAGGCGGCTGATCAGATGTTTAGAGGTTTACAGGGCATGCGGAGAAAAATTATCCTCCTATCAGTCCGGAATAACATCGGACCACAACTGGAATATTATCAAATTCAGCACGGATGTCCAGATTAGTGTTCTTTACGAGCGAATCAACACAAGAGTTGACCAGATGGTAAAAGAAGGACTCTTCAAGGAGGCAGAAGATCTTTACCCTTTCCGGGATCTGAAAGCTTTGAATACTGTAGGGTACCAGGAAATCTTCAGCCATCTTGATGGAACATTAACACGGGCTGATGCAATCAATTTAATTAAGCAGCACTCAAGAAATTATGCGAAAAGGCAATTAACCTGGTTCAGGAAAGAGCCTGATTTAAACCGGATAAAGAACTCAGAAAGTGAAGGTGCCCTATCAGAAATAATGACCCGGATTACAATGTCATGAATGATTTCTATTGTCTGCCTTCGCGTGGGCTTCAAAGATTTTTCCAAAGAATTCTTTTAATCAGTCTGATTTCAGCAGGTTTTGTCATTGAAAGCTTAGCTCAAAAAAAATACATACTCCTGTTGTCAAACGGAAAGTCAGGAATCAATATGGATAATGGAACACGGGTTTTGCCACCTGTGTTTGATCAGCTGGGCTGGTCGGATGGAAAATTCGAGGTTGTGAATGGTGTTACAGGATTTCAAAATAATGGATCATGGGGAATGATCTCTGTAAAAGGAGACATTATTATTCGGGCAGGCTTCCATACTCTTGAATATGCAGGGTACGGTCTTGTGGTTGCATCAGTTAAACATGAAAACGGCTCTGAAAAGTTTGGTTGTATTGACCTCTCCGGAAAAACATTGATTCCATTTGACTTTGAAGGTGTAAAAATTTTCAGGGACCGAGTAATTCTTGCCGTATCCGAAGGCAATCATCTGAGGTATGGAGTTAGTGATATCCGGTTTAACACCTTGATTTCAAGGGAATGGCGCTCAATAACACCTGTGCACGATCAGTATTTTCTGGTAGAGAATAACAAGGCTCAAAAAGCGGTTTTTGACATTAACGGCAACAGAAAAACATCATTCATGACAGATAGTGTCAGATTATTGAATAACGGAAAGCTGATATTTTTTCAGGGACCTATGGCAGGACTGATAGATCTAAGAAAGAATGATCCACAGAATGCAAAATATAAATCGGTAAGGGTATCCGGGGAAGGGAAAACAGAGTTTCTCCGGTTTAATAAATGGGTTTTACTTAATGCAGATAATATGGTGATTGATGGCATTGAAGCAGATTCAATCAGACAGGTTCCAGATGGTTCATTAAGAATTTACCGAAACGGATTTACAGCCGTTATTTCTGCTGATTTCAATGAACCTGAAGCGGATGCCTTTAAACCATCAGGAAGAATTACAGGAAAGCCGGTGGTGAAAATGGGTACCGGAGGTCTGGGTATTGCAGATGAAAATGGAACATGGTTACTCCGGCCTGAATATGATAAAATTGAATGGGATGGACATATTGCTGTGGTTATTTTAAAATATGCGGATGGCACAACAGAAACCAGAATTTGCAGACCACTTTCAGATGGATGGGTGTCTTCTGCGTATGAGTCGGTAAAAAAAACAAGTGACTTTTTCCTGG
>JBMTCO010000041.1:0-20047 GCA_049430945.1 Cyclobacteriaceae bacterium | reverse complement strand
AACGGGTTGATGTTAAAGGAGAAGGACAGAATAAAGAGGCCATTGGTGCCACTGTAGAGCTTTGGAGTGCCGGCAGTTATCAGATTCTTGAAAAACACCTTTCCAGAGGATATATTTCTTCTGTTGAACCAATTATTCATTTTGGCCTGGGAAATACAAGTAAGGTAGATTCTGTAAGAATAACATGGCCTTATCCCGGTAAACAGATTGTAATAACCAATCCCGGCATCAACCGTGTTTTACGTGTTTCTTCAAAAGATGCCAAACCGGTTGAATTAAAACAATATCGTAACCCCTCAGCGCCTTTCTTTTCACGGGCTGACCATTTGTTCCCCTTTGAGCATTCGGAAACAGATTATGTTGATTTTTTTCAGGGTCAGTCCGTTATGCAGCATAAGTTTTCCATGAATGGTCCTGTGATGGAGACTGCTGACTTGGATGGCAATGGTTCAGAAGAAATTCTGGTGGCAGGAGGATTTGGTTATCCTTCCGAGGCCTACCATCTCATAGGTGGGAAGTATATTTCTTTTGAATTACCGGGGTGGACAGGTGTGCGCTCTGCACAGGTTTCCGGTATGGTTATAGTTGATATTGACGGGGATGCTGATCAGGATATCATTGAAATAGCAGGCGGCTACAGTCAGGAGGATGCCTCACTGTATACTCATCACCTGTTCAGAAACAATAAGGGTGTATTTGTCTCTGAAAAATTACCTGTTCCATCTTTTGTCGGATCTGTGGTTCGTGAAATGGATTTTGACAAAGATGGGGACATTGATTTATTTATTGGAAACAGGGTGTCCCGAAGAAATTTCCCTTTTTCAGATAATTCGTGGCTATTGATAAATAATGGTAACAGTTTTAAGGCCGAAGCCTTACCCCTTGAAATGGTAACAGATGCAGCATGGACTGACACAGACGGCGACGGATGGAAAGACCTTGTTGTTACAAGGGAATTAAATTATGTGGCTTGGCTTAAAAATGAATCAGGAAAGAAACTTGTACTCACTGAAAAACCGGAGTTGACATCCATGCACGGTTTTTGGGAATCGGTTACTGCCGCAGATTTTGACTTGAACGGTTCAGAAGACCTTATTCTTGGTAATCTTGGACATAATCACCGGTTTACCATTTCAGATGAATATCCATTCAGGGTCTATGGTATTGACGTTGATAAAAATGGAGTGGTTGATCCGGTCTGCACCTCTTACTGGAAGGACAAGGAAGGATTAATGCAGGAATATCCTGTTAATTATATGGACGAACTTTTTGCACAGTCCCCCTATTTCAGAAAACTATTTACGAGTTACACCACTTTCAGTTATTCGGATATGAGTAAAATTTATAAAACCGACACAATTAAATCAGCTCGTGTCCGGTTTGCCAATTATTCGGCAAGTGTGATTGTCTGGAATGATAAAGGAAGTCTGAGCGTCCGGGAACTACCTGCTCCACTACAAAATACCCCATTGACGAAAACCCTGGTGCATGATTTCACCGGTGATGGTACCGCTGACGTGCTTATTTGCGGGAATGATCATAGTTTTGATGTTTCAACAGGTAATTATGATGCAGGCCGTGGAATGATTCTCACCGTAGACCGGGAAAGAAATTTAAGAGTAATGGCTCCCGCTGCAACCGGTTTATCTATTTTGGGCCAGGTGAGATCCCTGAATATGATCCGTGGTTCAGAAAATCTTGTTTTAATTGGCATCAACCGTAAGCCGGCAAAGGTTTATAAAATTAACAAAGCAGAGGTTAATTGATAGAATTTTTCAGTTTTCTGCACCCCTGAATTAGGTACCGGTGTTTGATTCCGTTGAAAAGTTGTCTTAAATACATTAAATTGAATTTTAAATGCTATTTCAAAATCTGCATTAAACCACACTTTCATGAAAAATCTTATAATTCTGCTGTTTCTGACATCCTCAGTGCTATTATCGTATGGTCAAAATTCTGATCTGAATCCTTTATTCAGTGAGGAAAAGCCCATTGATATAAAGCTAAGGTTCTCAGTAAAGGATGTGAAGGGAATCAAGAGCGATACCGTCTATACAGCTTCTGTAATGCAGTTTAAAAATGCTGCCGGACAGTGGGATTCTATTAAAATCGGTATGCGTGCCCGGGGTAATTTCAGAAGGGCCAATTGCTATTTTCCTCCCTTGCGGATTAAAATTAAAAAAGATGATGCGAAGGGAACTGTTTTTGAAGGTAATAAGAGCCTTAAGCTGGTGCTTCCTTGCAAATCTGTAAAAGATAGTAACCTTGTCTTCCGTGAATATGTTTGTTACCAGATGTTTGAGCCTGTTACAAAATATATTTTCAACACCCGGCTTGTAAACATTGATTTTACAGATGTTGGTAACAAAAAGGTTTCTCACCTTGCTGTCCCCGGGTTCTTTATTGAAGATGATGATCTTGTTGCAAAGCGTCATAATGGTGATGTTGTGGAACGGAATGTTCATCCAATGGCACTGGCTGACAGCGCCTCTGTGCGACATGATATTTTTCAGTATATGATAGGTAATACCGACTGGTCCACTGCATTTGGGCATAATGCCAAGCTTATCCAGCTTAATTCAAATAAGAAGTTAATACCTCTTACCTATGATTTTGATATGGCAGGTTTTGTGGATGCGCCTTATGCCGAAGTGAATGAAACCCTTGGAATTTCAAGTGTTAAGGAGCGTCTGTATCGGGGATTCTGTCGCCCTGAGCCCCTTGTTCAGGCCATTCGTCAGGAGTACATTGCCAATGAAAATGCAATCCTGAAGGCTATTGAAAGTAATCAGTCATTATTTGATCCAAAGGAGTACGCAGGGATGAATAAGTTCATGGCTGAATTTTTCAATACCATGAAAGACAACAATAAGTTCAAAACAAGCATAATAGATGTTTGCCGGACCAAGTAGAATTTTTTTTGATCATTCTGGTTCCTGGTTAAATCAAATCTTGAAACCCTTGAGGTTTATCAACTTGTTAATTTTGATAATTCTTTTGGCAGCATGTGGTTCCAAGGTTGAAATGGACGCTTCAGCTGTTCCTTATGATCTCTCAAGCCCTCAGATATTTACCCTGGCTGATGAATTGCAAGAGATTTCAGGCATTGCTCCATCTATTGACGGGGTTTCCTTGCTAGCTATCCATGATGAGCGTGGCGAACTTTATTTTCTGGACCAGGAGGGTAAAATTACCGGCATGAAACCTTTTCACAAGGGTGGTGACTACGAAGACCTTGCTGTTGTGGACAGTAGTGTATTTGTTTTAAAGAGCAATGGTAACCTCTACTACATCCCTGATTACTTTGCGGACACACTTACACATAAAACATTCAAATCTGATTTCAAAGATGGCCTGGAGTTTGAGTCTCTCACTTCCGATACTTTGAATAACAGACTTCTTATGCTGGTAAAAGATGGTGAAGGTCGCAAGGGAAAGGCTCCGATTTATGGTTTTGACCTTATTACAATGTCTTTTTTCAAGGATGCCGTTGCTTTGTTTGATCCGAAGGCTGCCCCAAAAGTGGTTGTGAAAGGTAAAAATCTAAAAGCTTCCGGAATGGCCATTCATCCCTTAACCTCAGAATGGTATGTCATTTCTTCAATCAGCAGAATTCTGCTTGTAAGCGATCCAAATGGTGATTGTCTTACATCTCAAAAATTGCCAAAAAAAATGTATCCGCAACCTGAGGGCATTTGCTTTCTGGCTGATGGAGCTATGATTATTACTACTGAGGGCTTAAGTAAGCCTGCGAAACTTTTTAAGTTCATGTATCAGCCGGAAAATGTTAAATGAGGACCATTCAATTTCCTCTGGTGAACCTTCCCGAGGCCTCAGTTGATGTCTTCAGGTTAATAGAGGAACACCTATCTCAAAATGGATTTGGAATAATTAATCGTTCATTGGATAAGCCTTGGGGTGGCTTTTTTGTAATCGACGAGGGTCAGGCAAAGAAGTTTGCTGAATTTTATTTTCCTGAAGTTGAATTTAAATCGATTTTGATTACCGGAAGCCTAAGTCCGAAAATTCTGGTTGTGGCTCCGGGAAAGCGTTTATCCTGGCAGTACCATCTTCGCCGTGCTGAGATATGGAGGCTTGTTGCCGGCAAGGCGTCTGTAACAAGCAGTGATGATGATGTGGAGCGTTTTAACCGGGAGATTATGCCCGGCGAGGTAATTAGGCTCAGACAGGGAGAAAGACACAGACTTATTGGTATGGATAGTTGGGGTATGGTTGCAGAAATCTGGCAGCACACAATATCAGAACATTTATCGGATGAGTCAGATATTATAAGGCTTCAGGATGATTTTATAAGGAACTGATTCATGGAACAGCTATTTACCTCCCTTAATACAGGTGCCCGGATGCCTTTGCTTGGACTGGGTGTTTATGACATGTACTCCGCTGAGGCAGAGGCTGCGGTGGTCTGTGCACTTGAAACCGGCTACAGGCTCATTGACACCGCGGCTATGTATGATAACGAGAAGGAGATTGGCAATGCAATCCGTTCATCAGCGGTACCTAGAAATGAAATTTTCCTTACAACGAAAGTTGCCAATTCGGATCAAGGTTTTGACAATACACTTCGTGCGTTTGATGAGAGTCTTAAAAAACTCAACTGCGAATATATTGACCTGTACCTGGTACATTGGCCTGTTCGGGGTAAAAGAAAGGATACCTGGCTGGCTTTGGAGCGGCTATTCATTGAAAAACGTGTGAGGGCAATTGGGGTAGCAAATTATCTTATTCCCTTTTTGAATGAACTGCAAACTTATGCTTCTGTTGTTCCTGCACTTGATCAGGTTGAATTTAGCCCGTTTTTATATTTAAAAGATCTGGCTGCGCATTGTACCAAAAAAGGCATTGTGCTTCAGGCTTACACGCCCCTGGTGCGCGGACAAAAGTTCAATCATCCCGGATTGATTTCTATGGCTGAGAAGTATCATAAAACTCCTGCGCAGATTCTCTTGCGTTGGGCAGTTCAACTTGGAGTGTCAACCATTCCTAAATCCGCAAGCCCACAGCGTATCAAGGAGAACTTCAATATTTTTGATTTCACCATTTCAACGGAAGATATGGAGGTTATAGGTTCCTGGAATGAAAACTTCCGGGTAGTAGAAGACCCCTTGGAAATGCTCTGATCACCATCTGACGCGTCTGCCTCTTAAATCTATGTGTGCAGACATGGTATAAATTCCTATGCCGCCTCTGTTACCGATTACTTTCTCAAGAATAGGAATCAGTAATTTCTTATCCTTTTTATCAATACTTCCGTCCTTATTGAGATCACCGATTTTCAGATCAATGGCGTCACCATGCAAATGCCTGCTTTCCCGTTTCCCGCCAACGGAAGTATTGTGCTGAGGGGTGCGGTGACCTGATATGATGGTGATTGCATCATGGTCCAGGCCTTTTTCTTTCAGCAGTTTCTGAATTTCTAAAAACCGGTAGAGAATGCGAATATCCAGATCAAGGTAGAACTCCTTTTCTGAAAAAATACTTTCATGGCGGTATCCATTATCTGCGGATACCATGCTCATAAGTCGGTTGTTTCCTGCAACTCTTTTATAGAGGTCTGCTTTATGAAGCACAAAAAAGGTGTGTCCTTTGATGGCTGCTCGATAATCTTTTTTTGTCATTCCTGAAGGAACCCTGAAGGTTTTAGGAATTTCATCTGTCCTGATCTTTTTAAAAACTGAGAATATCTCCTCAATCTGACTGCGTTCTGTTACATAACTGTTACTATTGGTAAGGTCATACCATTGCATTTCAATCCGTCTAAAGTTGATTCCTGAGTAACGGAAAATAAATGCCGCCATGCCCATCAGGAGCATAAAGACAAGTGCATAGCCGGCAGGTTTAAGTTTTGGCATCCGGAAAAATCCGGATCAAATTTAATAAACAGAATACTTAGTCAGGAAACTTTTACACGAACCTTTAATTCATGCATAATGGAGTAAAGACCGAAGTAGGTGCGATTGATATAAAGCGCATCTTTTGCACCTCTGGCTTTTTTTGAATTACGCAACTCCTTCATGCCGGGAAGTTTTTCTCCGTACTCGTATAGGGTGCGGAAATATCCCTGATCTGAAAAATCAAAAGTCTTGCCTGCAAACGGACGACTCAGTAATTCTACAAGCTCTGTAAACAGGTCTGTGAAAAACTTTTTTTCTGCAGCCGTATCATCTGGATAAATGAACCTCAAATCCAGAAAAACTTTTTTAAGTTTCTCTGGATCGTTTAAAATGGTTCTGTCAAGCAATTGAAAGTAACAGTTGTAGAAAGTATCCGGGATAACTTTTACGCACCCAAAATCTATAACACCCAGCAGCCCGTCCGTGGTAATCAGAAAATTACCGGGATGCGGATCTGCGTGAACCTGTCTGAGCTGATGAATCTGAAAATGGTAGAAGTCCCACATCGCCTGACCAATCCGCTGTGAATCTCCATCGGATAATTTTCCTCCGAAATATTCACCTAATGGTTTTCCGTTTATCCAATCCATGGTCAGGACTTTTTTTCCGGAAAACTCCGGGTAATAAGTTGGAAACTTTAATCCGGGAATATGCGCACAGGCACCTGTAAGTTCCACTGAGCGTTTTAATTCCAGGTCATAGTTTGTTTCTTCCAGTAACCGTTGCTCTACTTCCTTAATGAGTTCTGCGTATTCAACGGGATTAATGCTGAACATGCTTAGCGCGATTGGCTTGACCATAGCCAGATCTGATTGTACCGTTTCGCCGATACCGGGGTACTGGATTTTTACTGCAAAGGCCTTATCTGCAATTGTAGCCTTATGGACCTGGCCCATGGAGGCTGCATTAACAGCCTTTGATGTAAAAGTATCAAAGAGCTGATCCGGACTTTTTTTGAATTGCTGCTGAAATATTTTTGAAACAAGCGGATAGGATAATGGCGGTGCACTATACTGAGCCATTGCAAATTTCTGCTGATATGCCTGTGGCAGCAGACTGCGGTCCATGCTTAGCATCTGAGCAACTTTCAGCGCACTTCCTTTCAATTCACTGAGTGAGGAATAAATATCCGTTGCATTGTTTTCGTGAAGTTCGTCCCTGGTCATTTCAGGGTCAAGCAAGCGTTTGCCGTAATGCTTCAGGTAATTACCACCAATTTTAGCACCCGTCTTAATGAACTTAGTAGCCCGTTGAACTTTTGTTACGGGTATGCTGTCAAATTCTTTCATTATTCCGCTCCTTATTTGAATTTGCTTTGGTACAGGAACTTGGCAAAGTCAATGGCATTGTCAAGTGTGCCCTTACCAATCAGATCAAATGCAAGGTTTACGGATTTTTCAATGAATGCATCGGTATTTTCAAAATCCAGAGAGGTATCATCTTTCCAGTAACCAATCAGCACAACAAGGTGAAGCCAAAATAGCTGAGGGTAGCGCTGGTCCAGGAATGGACGACCAGCTACTTCACCTGAAGATTTCCCTTCTCCCATAATTTCAGCAACGAAGGACTCGAACTTTGAACGGAAGTCTTTCAGACAAACCGGAATCATATCCTGACCGAACCGAATGCCTGAGGTAAGGATTGCAAAACTTCTGTTTTGCTTCAGAATTTCCATCAGCGTGAAATAGAGTGCCAGGAGTTTTTCACGGGCAGAAAAGGATGTGAATTGTTTATCCGACTTTGTGGCTGCCAAAGCCCTTTCCATAAATCCCGCCCATATATGGGTTTCAAGTGCTTCAAAGGAATTTCCAACCTTATAGAATTCGTTTTCAGAGATTCCCAGGTCCTTACAAAACTTGTAAACTGTCGCCGGTTTTTTCCCGTTGATCAACAGATAATCCATGTAGGCGCTGATGATCATGTCTGCGGTTCCCTGCCTACTCTTTTTTGATGATTTCGTTTCCGTGGCCATATCTGCTTTAGTTTAAGAAGACAAAATTATACACCCTCGCTTTGTAAAACGGATTTGAATACAGAAAAATTCCTGAATCGGAAAAAGATCAGGATGAAGTGTGGTATTTGTTAAAACACGCTTTACATGTTTCTCCTGTACTGTCCTCCGACTCCAAACAGCGTTCCTGTTATTTGACCAAGAGAGCATGTTTTTGTTGCTTCCATGATGCCTGAAAACACATTTTCACCCCGAAGAGCAGACTCACGGATTACCTTCAGAGACCCGGCAGAGGCAACTTCATTCATGCTGTGCAGGTTCCGGAGCGTTGTGATTTGTGCCTCTTTCTCCTCCGTTGTGGCCCTGATTACTTCCCGTGGCAGAATAGTAGGTGAACCTTTTGAATTAAGGAAAGTATTTACGCCAATAATGGGTAGCTCACCGGTGTGCTTCAGCATTTCATAATGCATACTTTCTTCCTGAATCCGGCCGCGCTGGTACATGGTTTCCATAGCACCCAGTACCCCTCCGCGTTCTGTGATACGGTCAAACTCTGCAAGAACAGCTTCCTCTACCAGGTCAGTGAGCTCATGAATTATAAAAGACCCTTGTAAGGGATTTTCATTACGCGCAAGGCCCAACTCCTTATTGATGATCAGCTGAATGGCCATCGCTCTCCTCACACTCTCTTCTGTGGGTGTGGTAATGGCCTCATCATAGGCATTGGTGTGAAGCGAGTTACAATTATCATATATGGCATAAAGTGCCTGCAGCGTGGTGCGGATATCATTGAAATCAATTTCCTGTGCATGAAGTGAACGGCCTGAAGTTTGAATATGATATTTGAGCATCTGACTTCTTGCCGAAGCCTTATATCTGTAATGTAGTGCCCGTGCCCAAATCCTTCTGGCCACTCTTCCGATGACAGCATATTCAGGATCTATTCCATTGCTGAAGAAAAATGAAAGGTTGGGAGCAAAGTCATCAATGTGCATTCCTCTGCTGAGGTAATACTCCACATAGGTGAATCCGTTGGCAAGAGTAAATGCAAGTTGTGTGATCGGATTCGCGCCGGCCTCCGCCATATGATAACCGGAGATAGAGACAGAATAAAAATTTCGGATCCGCTGATCAATAAAATACTGCTGCACATCACCCATAAGCCGAAGGGCAAATTCTGTTGAGAAAATGCAGGTGTTTTGCGCCTGGTCTTCTTTCAGAATGTCAGCCTGGACGGTACCGCGTACTTTGTTAAGCGTATCTGCTTTGATATTTTTATATACATCCGCAGGCAATACCCTGTCTCCTGTAACGCCAAGCAGGAGCAGACCCAGACCATTGTTTCCTTCAGGCAGTCTGCCGTTGTACCGGGGACGGAGGTTTTCTTTGCCCGAATAAATTTTTGTAATCTTTTGTTCCGCATCTTCGGTCAGGCCGTTTTCTCTTATATATTTTTCACATTGCTGATCAACGGCCGCATTCAGGAAAAAACCAAGCAGTACAGGTGCCGGTCCGTTGATGGTCATGGATACAGAAGTGGAAGGATTCGCCAGGTCAAAACCGCTGTAAAGCTTTTTTGCATCGTCCAGGCAGCAAATGCTTACGCCGGCATTTCCGATTTTACCATAAATATCCGGTCTGTATTCGGGGTCATTGCCATAAAGGGTAGGGGAGTCAAATGCTGTTGACAACCTCCGTGCCGGCATGCCAAAACTGACATAGTGAAATCTTTTATTTGTGCGTTCCGGACCGCCTTCGCCGGCAAACATTCTGGTAGGGTCTTCACCTTCTCTTTTAAATGGATATATGCCGGCTGTAAAAGGAAAATGACCGGGATAGTTTTCCCGCAACAGCCATTTGAGCCGGTCTGCCCACGAGGTGTAATCAGGTGTTGCAACCTTCGGAACCTGCGAAGCTGAAAGCGATTTTGAGCTTGTTTCAATGTTGATTTCTTTATCCCGAACCCGGAATTTGAAAAATTCCTGTTGGTAACGACTGCGCATCTCATCCCACTTTTCCAACATACTGAACCATCCCGGATCGGTTTTCAGTTTTAATTCTCCTGCTTTTTTAAGTAGCGATATGTTCTCATTTTCTCCAATCAACGCTGCACTTTTTGTCAGTGCTTCAAGGTCAGCAGCAAGTTGTGACTGAACGCTTATTTTTTCTTCTTCCTGTCTGCAGGTCTCTGATATTTCACTCAGATATCGGTTACGCTCTCCGGGAATGATAATGATCTTTTCAGATTCAGTCTCGCTTACTTCAATCCCTGAGCCCCAGTCTGTTCCGGCCTTTTCGGATATTTTTTGTATTAGTGCGCGGTAAAGCCTGTTGGTGCCCGGATCATTGAACTGGGATGCGATGGTTCCGTAAACAGGCATCTTTTCAAGCGGATCCTCCCAGCGCTGATGATTCCGCTGGTATTGTTTTGCAACATCGCGCAATGCATCTGAACCGCCACGCTTATCAAACTTATTAAGTGCAATCACATCTGCAAAATCAAGCATATCGATTTTTTCCAGCTGTGTTGCTGCACCATATTCCGGTGTCATGATATACAGCGAGACATCACTGTGGTCAAGAATTTCGGTATCGCTCTGGCCAATGCCTGATGTTTCCAGGATAATCAGATCAAATCCTGCACATCTCAAAATGGACAACGCATCGGCAACACTTGCTGAAAGTGCGAGATTCCTCTGGCGGGTAGCCAGTGAACGCATAAAGACTCTGTTATTATTAACTGAGTTCATTCTTATGCGGTCACCAAGAAGTGCACCGCCGCTTTTTCTTTTTGACGGATCAACCGAGACAATACCAACTGTTTTTTCAGGGAAGTCAAACAGAAAACGTCGTATGAGTTCATCAATCATACTTGATTTTCCTGCACCTCCGGTTCCTGTGATCCCAAGCACCGGAGTTGAAATATTTTTTGCTGCAGTGCGTAACTGATCCAGTTCAGTCTTATGCTGATTCGGAAAATTTTCTGCGGCAGAAATCAGCCGGGCAATCTTTCCATGCGAGGATGTAGTCAGTGGTTCACCGGTTACTTTTAGTCCGGTTGGAAAATCAGATTTCTCCAAAAGGTCATTGATCATTCCCTGAAGGCCCAGTGCTCTGCCATCGTCGGGTGAATACAGACGGCAAACTCCATATTCCATAAGTTCCTTTATTTCCTGCGGCAGGATTACCCCGCCACCGCCACCAAAAATCCGGATGTGTTCAGCCCCCTTCTCCTTCAGCAAATCCACCATGTAACGGAAGTATTCGTTATGGCCTCCCTGATAACTGGTGAGCGCAATGGCCTGTGCATCTTCCTGAATGGCAGTATTCACCACCTCAAGGGCACTGCGGTCATGTCCCAGATGGATAACCTCAGCGCCGGTAGATTGAATAATTCGCCGCATAATATTAATAGCGGCGTCATGGCCATCAAACAAACTTGCGGCAGTCACTACCCGGATTTTATTGACGGGCTGATAGGGGGGCTGCTGCTGAAAATGGTTGGTGCTGTTTTCCTTTACTTCCCGGGTTGATGTATTCGCCATTACAATTGTCTGAAGGGCGAAATTAATCAATTACCAAACGTTCGTACATTAGATTTTCAGCCTGGAAATGGCTTTCTGAAGGATTTCCATAGCCTTGGTAATTTCTTCTTCAGTTGTTGGGCGGCCAAAGCTGAATCGCATTGACCTGAAGGACTGCCATTCTGAGCATCCTATTGCAGACAGAACATGCGAAGGTTTGGTTATCGCCGAAGAGCACGCTGAACCCTGAGACACTGCGAGGTGAGAAGAAATCCTGTCCATCAGCAGCTCGCCACCTTCAAAATCAAAGCACAGATTAATTGTATTTGGAAGGCAGATTTTTGGGTGACCATTCAATTTTATATGCGAATCAGAAAGGATATGTGATAAAAAATTTTCTTTCAGAGTTGTTTGCCTGATTAATTCCCCGGGGAGCAGTTTGGCTGCGACCTGCGCAGCCTTTCCCATTCCGACAATGCCCGGAACATTCAGGGTGCCGCTTCTTAAACCATTTTCATGACCACCGCCGAACTGAATAGGCTTTGGTTTTGTCATGCCTGATTTAACATACAATGCCCCTATTCCTTTAGGTCCGTAAAATTTATGACTGCTCAGGGCCATCATAGTGATGTTATCTTTTTCAGTATGCAGAGGGATCTTTCCGATTGCTTGTGTGGCATCGCAGAAAAAGTGAATTCCGGCCTGTTTGCATATTGCTCCAACTTGCTGCACCGGCATGATTGTTCCGGTTTCATTATTAGCATACATCATGCAGACCATAACTGTTTCAGGTCTGATGGAATCTTTAATCTGATCCGGATCAGGAAGGCCTTCATGGTTTACAGGCAGCAGCATTACATCAACATTTTCTGAGCGCAAATTTTCGAGTGTATCTAGCACTGCTTTATGCTCGGTCGGAAATGAAATGATGTGTTGCTTTACGGCCGGATTAATGGTGCCACTGATGGCCAGGTTGACTGATTCCGTTGCGCCGGAGGTGAAAATTAATTCTCGCGATCGGGCTCCAATTAAAATTGCTACTGCGTGCCGCGCTTCCTCTACTGCCTCCTCAGCCAATCCACCATATACATGATTCTTGCTGGCCGGGTTACCGAAATTGTCTGTAAGATACGGTAACATGGCTTCAACCACTTCCGGCGCACAGGGCGTTGTGGAATTATAATCAAGAAATATGGGGAGCCCGGAGTTCAAGTCTATTGTTTAAAATCGCTTTTACCTCCGCGCTTTTCAAGCAAGCGGACGCCGGTAATGATTACCCCCTTATCGAGAGGCTTGAGCATATCGTAGGCAGTGAGCGCCGCAATCATGGCTCCATGCATGGCTTCCACCTCAACTCCTGTTTTATAAATGGTTTGAACCTCTGTTCTGATGATGATTTCAAGTCCGCTGATCTCATAAGTGAATTGTGCGAATTCAACCGGCAGTGGATGGCAATCGGGTATTACCGCTGAGGTATTTTTGATGGCCAGCAAGCCTGCTGCTCTGCTGAATTCAAATACATTTCCTTTCGGGACTTTATTTTCTTCAATAGCTTTAATGGTATCTGATTGTGAAACCATAACGCGTGCTTCCGCAATGGCAGTTCGGTGCGTGGAATTCTTATGGGTAATATCAACCATAACTTTGGATTGATTACAAATGTAATCTTAAACAGAACGAACTCAGGAATGAATTACATCAGTTTTGTTTCTCAAAAAACCACCGGCTTTTCTGTTTATGACTGCCTGAATCTCGGCCATGACAGATAATGCAATCTCTGATGGATGTTCTGCGCCGATTTCCAGTCCGGTGGGACCAAAAACTTTCATTAGCATTTCTTCGGTTATTTCTGTCCCTTCCTCACGTAGCTCCCATAACATCCGTTCCATTTTCTTTTTAGGACCAAGGATTCCGATATAAGGTACGTTAAGCGGTAATAAATATTTAAGCAGGTCTTTATCATACTGATAATTATGTGTGACCAGCACAAAAGCAGTCCATGAATCAGGTTGAATGGTTTCAAGGACCTGTTCCGGTTTTGCAAGCCTGATTTGACAAGCCGGGGGAAACCTGCCGGAGGAAAGATGGGTATGCCTTCCATCCACTATCTGAGAATCCCATCCCAGCGTATCGGCAATCCTGATCAGTGGAACTGCGTCATTCCCGGCCCCGGCAATTACCAGAGATACAGGAGGAGGAATAAATTCAACCAATGTGTTCAACTCTTTTCCATTTCGGTCGGGTAGTTTGAAGTTCAGTGAGCATTGCTCCCTCAATGAACGCGCTGCAAGTTCTCTGAGCTTTTCAAAATTTAAATCTGGAAATACTACAGAGAAATATTCATTTGAATTTATTACGACACAGGTACCGGGGTGTTGATCCTGTTTTTCACCATAGAACATCGTCACAACAGCCGACGGTTCACGGGTTTTAAGAATATTCTCAAGCAAAGTGATTTTGGGATCCTTTTCATCTGAGAGCGACTCAAACAGAACTGTAATCACTCCGTTGCAGCCAAGTTGAACACCTATTGATGCATCTTCCTCATTACTTGTATCATAGACAACCAGCCTCGGGGCATCTGTGGCCATGGCGAGGCGGGCTTTTCGAAGCGCGTCATTCTCCAGACATCCTCCGCTGATTGCGCCGGTGATGCTGCCATCTTCCAGCACCAGCATCCGGGCTCCCGGTCTTCGGTAAGAAGATCCCCGGACATGAACTACTGTGGCCAGGGCTTTTTTCATTCCACGGGACTCAGAGGCATGATACATCTCCAGTATTGCTTTGATTTCTTGCATCACATGTCGGCTTTTATGAAGCGCTTGATTTTTAAATCTAATATTTATCAGTTATTTTTTTCTTGTGAGAATCAGCAGAAGTGCAGCTCCAATCACTGTAAAAAATTTTGTTATTAAAAATGTAATTGCTGACAATAACAGAATAAGTCCAGTGAAAAGTACCGTTGGATAACTAAGCACATTTGAAAAGGCTGTAAAAAACCTTCTGATATTTCTTACTGCTTCAATCTGCTGCGTATCAGGAATAACCTGATCATTGAATTGGAAGTTCTTCATGTTTTTCAGATATCCTTTTTCAACAGCACCCTCCAGACTAAAAATATGAATTTCATCTGCAAAGCGTGAGGACATATTCATGGCATGGGCAAGTTCTTCCCAGGTCAGGGTGTTGAGGGTAGTGTCAATACCGCCACCGGTACTTCCGAGTGCAACCGTTTTTACTCCTGCTTCACGACCATAAACCTCCAGTAAACCATCAGCATTACCTATGAAGGAGCTGTATAGCATTGGGATCTCCCGGTCAGTTTTGATATCCAGGAACTTTGTGAGTTGTTGTAAGGAAGTATTTCCGGCAGCTGTTTCATCTTTTACAAACGATGCGTAATAACTTTCAATCATATATCCGTCTGCCTCGATCATTGAAATGAGTTCAGCATATTTTTTTCTGCCATCTTCAATCTCAGTGTTGTCAAATAATCTTGGAGGCAGTTGCAACAAAAGACTCCATGGGTTGTTCCTCGCTGTGTTGATATCATTGTAGTCCAGCTCAAGATCAATTCCGATTCCGCTCAATTGGATACCATGAGAATCTGCCCAGCGCTTGACTTCATTATATCTGGCAATGGCCTGTGATCCGTTGCCTGCATGAAACCAGTAACCTTTCTCCTCAGGTAACAACAGCCAAGCGACAACCGGAATTCCTTTTTTAGTCAGCATCCGTATGATTTCGGCGCGTTCGGTAGAGATGTCCATGATGCCCATACGGATTTCGGCATTCAGGAATTGCAGATCTTCAACTATGGTGCTATCCCGAAAAAGTTCTATCAACGGACCTGATTTCATTTCATTGAAAAACGAAATTTTAGGTTTGGGCTGAGCAAAGGCATGTGCAATTATGACCAACAGGAGGATGCATGTGGGTTTCAGTTTATTTGGCATGAATGAGTTCTTCTTAAGTAAAAATTCCACCAGTAGGGATTTTGCTGCCATAATGCCCAAAGTGTGAATTTCTGCCTTAATAGGCTAATTATCAAAGCACTTTTCCATTAAGCAGCCTGGTTTAAAAGACAGACCTGTTTTTCTGCTTAATTTTAGGTCATGAGAAATTTTGGCCGGATTCTTATTACTGCTTTTCTGCTGAGTTTTGTAGAAAGAGCATGGTCACAGAATGACACCACTGCTGTTGATTTATTAGGTGAGCTGAATGCTCAACAGGAAGAAGTACCCTTGCTTCCAAATAGCATGTTGATTACCCAACGCATATTATGGGGTCAGCATGGCGCTATGCGCAGCTTTAAAAAATTTGAGCTGACACCTGAAAACCGTCAGAATGAACTTAAACTTCGCAGGGCTATGTTCATCGCACACCAGGTTATGGGTTTTGCCACGCTTGGAGGCATGATTGGTCAGGGAATTGTAGGAAGTCGTCTGTATGATGGTAATTATGATGTGAAGGACTTGCACGAAGGGCTGGCGGTGGCAGTAAATGCCGGATATTTTACCACTGCAGGTTTATCGCTATTCTCCCCTCCAAAAGCGGTTGATGAACGCAAAGGTTACAGCAGCATCAAGGCACATAAACTGCTTGCTGTATTGCATATGTCGGGGATGATTTTAACAAATGTGCTGGCTGATAAGGCTTCTGATCCTGATTTTAAACCTTACCACCGGGCGGCTGCGTTCACGGCATTCGGTGCTTATGCAGCTTCAATTCTTGTAATTAAATTCTGACAGTCATGCACAAATGTTTCATTCTGTCCTGCTTTCTTTTGACTTCAGTTTTGATGCTTCAGGCTCAGACGGTCAAACTTCAGAATCAAAAAGATAAATCCTCAATTACATATAGTATGTCTCATCCCCTTCATAAATGGGATGGTGTTAGTAAGGAAGTCTCGTCTGTTATTTTAACTAATCCGGAGCGTACTACAATCAGTCAGGTAGCGGTAACAGTTAAACTGGCAACTTTTGACAGCCGGAATGCCAACCGCGATTCGCATATGCTTGAGGTGGCTGAAGGAATCAAGTTCCCCAATGTCACATTCACCAGCAATGATATTCAGCAAAAGGAAGATAAGCTGCTCATTAAAGGCAAGCTTACCTTCCATGGTATCACAAAAGACCTGACATTTGAGGCTTTGAAGAAAAATGAGGGCAAAAACATTCAGGTGAGCGGCGGTTTTGAAGTCAAGCTTACTGATTTCAATGTTGAGCCGCCGTCACTTCTTGGGTTTGTGACTGAGGATTCCTTTAAAATCAGATTTCAGATGATATATTGATCACTGATCTGATTTAACTCCAGGGCTCCTGTCCCAGTAATTTTTTTCCGAGATCAGTAAGTTCTGCCCGCTCATATTTAGTTTGTTCCCAATTTCTGGGATCGCCTGGGAAAGCATAACCTTCAGGAGCAATTCTGTCCTTCCAGGAACGGATTCTCCATTCGCGCAGTGAATCATTGTCTTCTTCTGCGGGCATCATGGAAATATATTGTGCCATTCTAACCTTGGTGCCGCTCAGGTTTGGCCGTATGCCATGGGGCTGTGTGCTGTTAAAAATTAAAAGATCACCTGCTTCCATTTTAACTTTCGTTGGAGTGAAACCCGTTGTATCAGGCATGAAGCGGTTGCGGTCTTCAGGCTGAGTAAGCTTCCAGGTATCGTAGGTACGGAACAGTTCCGGAATACATTGAAATCCTCCCATATTTTCATCGGTCTGATCGGCCAGTGCCAGAACGCCTTGTACATTCACAGGTCTTGTTTCAGGATCATAATCCCAGTGGATGAAACCTTTATACTCATGGCCGGGGCGCATGGGAAAGTTAAGGTTGGCGCGATCAATGGTCACCCATAATTTTTCTGTGCCCCAGATGTCCACGAATGCATCATACACACGTTGGGTCATACGATTGTTCCAAAGGTGCTGATTGTTATAAACTTCAACCATCCCGGTGTTTGCAAGTTCCTTCATCTTCATTTCAGCACGCGGAGGTGTATACCATGTTGAATGATCAGCAGGGTCTTTTTCTTCAAACTCCCAGAGAAATTTTGCAGTGGCCTCCGCCTGTGATTTGGGCACCGCATTTTTTATCACGATGTAACCATTGTGTTGCCAGAATGCCCAGTCTTCTTCACTTAATACGCGCAGCGGCTTTCCGTCTGCGCGGTCATTAAATTTCAGGTGACTGCTTTTCGCAGTCGATGGATTACCGGGAATGTCTTTGTGGGCGTTATTGGGGATCATGGTGGTGGCCATTGTTTGCTGCTGCATGATGTTTGGGTTTTAATGAGTCAAAAGTAGGCTAGTTTAATAGGGCGGATTTACACCAAAATGCCAATTATTTGAACTGCATTGATAATTTTTTAATTTTTGAATGATTTTTAAGGTAAATTAGAATAATAATGAAACCTAAACAGGAGTCTATCGGGTCTGACAGGGATCATTCTTTCAGGATTCTGTTAACCCCTCGTCTGAATGATATCTTCTATTGGCATTTTCATCCGGAAATAGAATTGGTTTACGCTGAAGCAGAGCAGGGAATCAGACACATTGGAGACCATGTATCGGCTTGGAAAGGAAGTGACCTTGCTCTGATAGGTTCTAATATTCCTCACCTCAACTTTGATTATGGTGTGCAGGCTACGGTTGACACGGTGGTGGTACAGATGATGGAGGATTTCCTTGGATCTTCTTTCCTTGAAACCCCCGAAGCTGCCCTAATGAAAGATTTATTTCTGCGTGCGCGAACAGGTTTGGCTTTTTATGGTGAAACCAAAGAAAGGGCGGGAGAAATGCTTAAAATGTTATCTGCCAAATCTGGGTTTGATCAGCTGTTGTGGTTGCTGGCAATATTTCATGTTTTAGCAGAATCAAAAGAGTATGTGACATTAAATGCCCGGCCTCTTGCCGGACGGTCTGTTCAAAAAGAAGCTGAACGATTGAACCGGATTTATCGTCATGTTGAAGAAAATTTTAATGTCCCGGTTGATGTGGAAAAAGCAGCTGAACTTGCGGGTCTGACAGTCCCCGCTTTCTGCAGATACTTTAAAAAACAGGTCCGTATGACTTATACGGATTTTGTCAATCAGCATCGTATTAACCATGCCAAACGACTACTGTTAAGGGACTCAAATGTGTCAGAGGCCTGTTATGCTTCTGGATTTGAAAACTTATCCTATTTCAACAGGGTCTTTAAAAAAATAACGGGTATAAATCCGTCAGAGTTCCGAAATAAAAAAGGATTTTTTTAAGTGTTCGGTTTTAAATTTTTACGCGGTTGCCTTCGACAAGCTCAGCCAACTGAATGCGCTGCCTTCGACAGGCTCAGGCAGCGCTCCGAGTGTTGACCGAGCGCAGTCGAGTGTTGACCGAGCGTAGTCGAGTGTTGACCGAGCGTAGTCGAGTGTTGACCGAGCGTAGTCGAGGTCAACTACTGCTCAGTTGGACGAGCCTTACGAGGCCAACGCTCTGTTCAGAAAATAAACGAAAGGGATGATAGTTCTGAAGTGATCTGTGGTTAAAGAGACTATGTTTTTTGACATCACCTGTGCATCGGTCAGCGGGGCAGTAACCGTAAAACTTTTCAGTTTTAAAAAAGTAACTCCCGGATGGTCTGCATCATAGCCTTTTGGGGGGCGAACAAGCGCTGCCTCGCTGTCTAACTCACCAAATAGTCTCCTGAACTTTTTTTCTCCGATGATCGATTTGAACTCATCGAAGCAGTAGTCTATTTCCTGCCTGATTTTGGCGAGGTCTTCACCTTCAGGCATCCAGATACCACCCGCAAGAAAACTCATGCCCGGCTCCAAATGAAAGTAATAACCTGCCCTGTAAATCTTCCTTCCGCCCTTGCTTGGATTGGCGCCAAAATTTGTTTTATAAGGCTTCTTATCATTTGAAAACCGGATATCCCGGTTAATACGGAACAAACATTTCGCAGGTTCAATGGTTGAAATTTCCTCATCGTATTGTTTTAACTTGTACAGCACCCGGGTTATAAATTCCAGAAAGTTTTCCCGGGCAGTTTGATATCTGTCCTTGTTTTTGTGAAACCATTCCTTGTTGTTGTTTCTTTTGATGTCTTTGAGAAACTTCAGAGTCTCCGGGGTGATCATAATAAATGTTTGTACAAAGTTCTTAAAAATATCAAGGCGCCTGAAACCTTGTTTTTATTTGTTGGCTTACTGTTTCTTTGCAGCTATGATAAAAATTGAAGTCTGGTCAGACATCTGTTGCCCCTTTTGCTGGCTTGGAAAGGCCAGACTCGATAATGCCATCACCTCCACAAATGCCAATGCGGAGGTCATCCTGCGCAGTTTTCAGCTTAATCCTGATGTCAAAACCGATCCCTCTGTTTCCCTTTATGAATACTTGCACAGAGTAAAAGGATATTCGCCTGATCAGATCAGACAGATCAATGACCGCTTGTCAGCTGCAGGCAGATTGTCCGGGCTGGAATTTAATTTTGAAAAAGTGGTTGTAGCCAATACTATGAAAGCGCATATGCTTCTTCATTTTGCAGGCTCTTCAGGGAATTCATTACATGTTGCAGGTGCTTTATTCAGAGCTTATTTCACGGAAGGAAAAAATGTGGATGACCCTGAAGTGTTACAAAAAATTGCCGGACAAAACTGATTGGATGAAAAT
>JBMTCO010000040.1:0-20210 GCA_049430945.1 Cyclobacteriaceae bacterium | reverse complement strand
TAAAAAGCACCTTACAGCAGACCCGGAGGTTTATGCCAATCCAAAGAAATACTTTGACCAGGTAATTGAAATTGATCTTTCTAAACTCGAACCACACCTGAATGGTCCTTTCACTCCGGACCTAGCCACGCCAATTTCGAAATTAAAGGAGACAGCAATTGCCAAAGGCTGGCCTATGAAAGTTGAAGTCGGACTCATCGGATCCTGCACCAACTCCTCATATGAGGATATTTCACGTGCAGCCAGTCTTGCCCGGCAAGTCGCGGCCAAAGGTTTGAAAACGAAAGCAGAGTTCACCATTACTCCCGGTTCGGAGCAGGTTCGGTATACCATTGAACGCGACGGATTTATTGAAACATTCAATAAAATCGGTGCGAAGGTTTTTGCAAACGCCTGTGGACCCTGCATTGGAATGTGGAGCAGGATGGGTGCTGAAAAGCAAGAGAAAAACACCATTGTACATTCCTTCAACAGAAACTTTCAAAGCAGGAACGATGGCAACCCGAATACCTATGCGTTCGTAGGTTCTCCTGAACTTGTTACGGCACTTGCCATAGCCGGTGATCTCGGATTTAATCCGCTGACAGACACACTGGTCAATGAAAAAGGTCAACATGTAAAACTTGATCCTCCTATTGGCGAAGAGCTTCCTAAAAAAGGGTTTGCGGTAAAAGACGCTGGATTTCAGGCTCCTGCAAAAGACGGAAGCAAAGTGAAGGTTTCTGTAAATCCCAAGTCTGACAGACTGCAGCTTCTCGAACCGTTCAAAGCATGGGAAGGAACAGATTTGAAAGGATTGAGGCTATTGATTAAAGCAAAAGGAAAGTGCACCACCGACCATATTTCAATGGCAGGCAAGTGGCTGAAGTATCGCGGGCATCTGGATAACATTTCAAACAACCTGCTGATTGGTGCTACCAATTTCTTTAATGAAAAGATAAATAGCGTAAAGAACGTACTAACAGGATTACACGATGAAGTCCCAAAGGTTCAGAGGCACTACAAATCAGAAGGAATAGGATCTATTGTTGTTGGTGATGAGAACTACGGAGAAGGTTCAAGCCGAGAACATGCAGCAATGGAACCCCGGCACCTTGGTGTAAGGGCTATCCTTGTAAAATCCTTCGCGCGTATTCATGAGACCAACCTCAAGAAGCAGGGTATGCTCGCGCTTACTTTTGCCAAAAAGGAAGACTATGACAAGATTCGTGAAGATGATGTGATTGATCTTATCGGTCTTACAACCTTTGCACCTGAGAAATCACTGAAGCTTGTTCTTAATCATTCTGATGGTTCAAAGGATCAGATTACTGTGAATCACAGTTATAATCAGAATCAGATTGGTTGGTTCAAAGCCGGGTCAGCATTAAATCTGATGGCAGAAAATTCTTCTAAGCCTGTGAAGAAGCAAAAAGGCAAATCAAAGTTTAAGAAGTCAGCATCTGCAAAGTCTTCTAAAACTGCAAAACGGGCACCTAAGAAGGCTGCCAAAAAGAAAGCAGCAAAGAGAAAATAATTTAATTGAAAAATGAAGGGGCTTAGGCCCCTTTTTTTGGGCTTAGGTTTTTCGGCAGTTCAAATAAACAGATGAGTATTTATCAAAATCAGAGCGAAGAACCTGGATACGACAGATTAGAATGAGGTAATAAAAAAAGGATGATCTCTGGTGAAACCATCCTGTTTTGTAGCGAGGACGGGAGTTGAACCCGTGACCTCAGGGTTATGAATCCTGCGCTCTAACCAACTGAGCTACCTCGCCGGAAATCGGTCGCAAACATACAAAATGAATGGGATTTTTGATTACGCCTGAAGTTATTTTAGCCTCTGAAAAAGGGCTGAAAAGACGTTTTTAGAGACGAAGTTGCCTGAAAAGTATGAAGCAATTCCCTGGGACCATAACTTGGTCTGAAACTCAATACTTCACAGACATGGCATGAATAAAATCATCAGATACCCTTTTCTAAATCTCATTTGAATACAACGCCGATTTTTATACATTCAGGAAATGAATGAATCAACTACTCTATCAGGCATGGGCAAAAAGCAACTTTTCACAACAGATTACGAGATGCATGCATCCGCTAAGCTTTTGTATCCATATATTCAAACCGCTTCAGGTCTGGCACAATGGTTTGCATCCAATGTAAATATCAACGCTGAAAAAATTTTCACATTTATCTGGGAGCAAGAGCAAAAAAAGGCAGTAATGCATTCTTTCAGATTCAACCACTATGTAAAATTTGAATTCCTCTCAGATGCCGGAACCGTCGTAAGCGATCCGTCCTGGTTTGAAATCCGCCTTGAAACAGATGAAATGACTCAGCTGACCTATCTGAAGGTGTCTGACTATTCAGATTTTGATGATATGGAAGAATTGCAGGAAATATGGGATGATCTGATTGTCAAACTCAAGTCAGTCGTTGGTGGTTAACCTGATCAGTCAGAGACTGAGCCAGTAGGTAAATTTCAAAACGAGGGCCCTGACGCGGGGTGCAAAATTCTGATCAGGCTGATCAAAGGAATAATAATAGTTATCCGTATAAACAAGAAAAAGGTCTGATACAGGCCGGAACCTCCATTGAAACCTGGTGTTGATATTCAGGTTTGTATACTGACTATTATACTGAATGAACGTGGTGAAGAATACTGATTTAGATAAGGTCAGATCAAACCGGGGGCCAAAAAGTAAAATGGTAGTATTAGCGTAAGGCATAGGAAGTTTTATCCTGTTTACACTTGAGTTGATACTGAACACGCCATAAGGCTGCCACCGGTAATTCACCGACCCTCTGAATCCGCTGATTGTGCCATTAAAGTACCGGCCTGTAATTCCTGAAATTTCAGCTGTGAACAGTCGGCGTGGATCGGTAATCAGATTAAAGTTAAATGAACCATAGGAATAATCTGTCCCAGCGGCAAGCTTTGATATTCCAAGTTCAGAGGGTGAATTTGCAGGATCAAAATCCCGGAAAAGATAAATGTAGTTATACCTATAACCGATGCTGAGGCCCGCCTGACTCTGGAATCTTACATTGTAGTTCGCACGATACTCATAGTCCGTTAAACCATAAACATTATCCCATATATAACTGACATCGAACAAAGGACCATGACTGTTAAAAGTGCCGGATTGAGGGAAAAACAAAAATGATCCTGACGGGGAAATTCTGTTGAAGCCATTCCTAGGAACATAACCAACCGCCGGCTCATACCCTTTTCCAATAGTCTGATGAAACCACCGAAGACTGGTACGTTGCGTTGAATAAACAAGACTATAACCTCCTGAATACTGACCTCCTTCCTTTTCCTGCGTAATCAGTTTATGATAAAACGCATTGCCTGTCCAACGGTTGCCATTGAACCGGAAATTATAATCCAGTCCTGCAACCCTATTAAAATTATATCCCGTAAACCGGAACTGATCATCTGCATTTTTAAATTCCTGACGGTTAACAAAAATTCCGCGGATGTTTGAATTGCGCCCGAGCCTGCGCTGCACTGTACCTACAGTATAATTGAAGGAGGGAATATTACTGGATTCAACGGCTGCAGTCTGCATGTTCAGAAAACCAACTCTGTAAAGTTTATTCACGTTTCCGCTGAGTCTTGCACCATAAATAATTCTGTTTTGTACATTCTGTCCTGTGTTCGGGTCTCTGGCCACTCCTATCCTTCTTGAAAAAAAGGGGCGTGAAAAATTATGACCATAGGATGAAAACAAATCAGCATTTTCAAGAAAAAACTGACGCCGTTCCGGGAAGAAGATTTCAAAACGATCCAGATTGGTCACCTGCTGATCCACCTCTACCTGTGAAAAATCTGGGTTGATGGTGAGGTCAAGATTAAGTGAAGGTGTAACGGCTACTTTCGCATCTCCTCCATAACTGGACTGAGGTTCAAATGGTTCATCTTTTATAAAATCACGTGATCCCAGACCGGCCAGATAGGGAATAAGGGATACATTGGAGCCCGGCTGGCCCATGGGCTTATCCCAGATCATTTCACCATGAAAGTGAAGATTGCCGGGCTCAAAATTACGAGGCGTGAATGGCCAGATGGCACGCTCATTTTCTTTGCTGTCCTGTCGATAAAATTTCACATTCCACTTTTCCTGACCTGCCTTGAACCGAAGTGTTTTAAACGGAATGGCAAATTCAGCAGTCCAGCTCATTTCATTTATACGGGTAGCACTGTACCATTTGCTGTCCCAGGAAAGATCCATATCCTGACTGGTAAGCCATCCATTTGAAACAAGTCCTTCGCGCTGTACCCCCACAGGACTTAAACCAAAAAAGAATGCATTGGTCACATCCTGAAAGGTGTCGAAAATAACTGACACACCATCCAGTCCGGGGCCACGAAAATCCCGGCGCAGAGAAGACATTACATACCGGCCGGGGAGATTGTCGTATGATACCGCTGAGATATAAATAAAATCATTATCGTAAGTAATCCTGAATTCAGTTTTCAGGACAGATGCAGAGGTATCATACGGAAACTGCTGAATCAGATTGCTTACTACCTCGGCCCGGCTCCATGATTCCTCATCCACCACGCCATCAAGTCTGATCTGATCCACAGCTTGTTTCACTGTAAACGACGGAACCTCCTGAGTAAATCCTTCAGAGAAAATAGAGGCTGTCAGGAATAACACCAAGCTCAAACGTGGAAACATAAAGCAAATTAGTGCAGGCCGATTTCACCGGAAACAAAAAAATGACCAGCGGTTCAGGATTTGCGGAATTTATGCTCCCATCGGGCGGCCTCCCGGAGGTTATCAAGCCTTCCACTTTTCAGAAGTTCTTTAAGTCTCTCATGCATATCACCTTTGGAGGTCAGGTGAAAGCCACCGCAGTCATCACAGCAATATACTGTTACAGGGCCTTCACCATCACGAAAAGAGATCTGAGACCACACAAATAACAATGCTTCCACCGCCTGAACTTCAGAGTCGTAATAGGTTTTGCCTGAAGAACATTTTATCCTCATCGCGTCAAAGAATTTAACCGGTGATGTAATAATAAAGTATTCCGGCCCTTAAATCAATATAATTAACCTGTTGATAAACTGAAACTTGGAAAGACCTCTAAATAGTTTTAAAATCGTGATATGACAAAATATTTATCCACCGCTCTTTTAATTTTTTCAGTATTCCATATGACTTTAAATGCCCAACTGATCGATAGTCGGTTTTCAGTAGTCAGATTTTTTGGAGATCCACTGAAACAACCTGTTTCCATATACAAAAAGGAATCACAAACTTATGAACTCGGGGGCTCAGGATCCTCTGCAGGTCAGGGTATAATGATAAGTTCAGTAATTGAAGGGGACTTTCTTCTTTCTGCAAGAATAAGTGATTCGGGAACAGGAGATGGCGGATTGGCACTGGCCGATACAGAAGGCAAGCTCCTGGCCATTGCAGTCATAAACAAAACAGGAGCAGTCATTTTGAAAATTCTTGCAGAAAATAAAATTCTAAAGGGACCTAAAGAGAACTACCAGATTATCCGCCTTGAAAAGGACGGCAATAAAATCACAGTCTATGCAGCCGGCAGGTTTGAGCCACTACAGAAAATTGCAGAACATGCATTCACCCGGCTTCCAGATGTGGTTACAACCGGACCCTATTTTGAAGCAAACGGTACGACAAGTAAGGTTATTCTCAGTGAAGTGCGGCTTGACCGACTTGTTCCGTATAACTATGACGGAGACAAATCCGGCCATTTTGGGAGCAGACTTGAAATTATCGACGTTATTTCCGGTGAGCGGAAAATTGTTTTTGAGTCTCCTGACCGATTTGAAGCACCGAATTTCTTGCCGGATGGCAAGCAACTCCTGTTTAACATGAATGGTTTGTTGTACACCATACCGGTAACAGGTGGCACCCCCAAACAATTCAATACTGGTTTTGCCAACAGGAATAACAACGACCATGGCATTTCATTTGATGGTAAGCTGTTGGCAATAAGCCATCACCGCGATGGTTTACCGGGATACGGGTCTACGGTTTATGTGCTGCCTGTAACAGGCGGTGAACCCAAACTGGTCACTGAATTGACACCCTCCTACTGGCATGGCTGGAGCCCCAATAACAAAGAAGTTTTGTATGTGGCACAACGAAACGGAAGTGCACGATTTCAGCTTTATAAAAAAGATATTTTTGGCGGGCCAGAGACAGCGCTTACCTCATTTGATAAAGGTCATGTGGACGGACCTGAGTTTTCGCCGGATGGAAAATTTATTTACTACAACGGAAGTCAGACCGGCACTATGCAGTTGTGGAGAATGGATCCGGATGGAAAGAATCACGAGCAGCTGACCTTTGATGAATTAAATAACTGGTTCCCTCATATTTCTCCTGACGGGAAATTGATTGCCTGGCTGGCATTCCCTTCTGATATTCATCCGGATGAACACCCTGCCTATAAGAAGGTGCAGCTCAGGATCATGTCATCCACAGGAGGCACACCAAGAGTACTCACTCATCTTTTTGGGGGACAAGGCACAATCAATGTACCTTCTTGGTCCCCTGATAACCGCTATATTGCATTCGTAAGTTATTCCGAACCTAAAAAGAAATAACCAATGGTACACACAAAATCATACGCTGCTTTAGATCCCTCTTCCCCACTGGGTCCTTATGAGTTTAACCGAAGAGCTCCGGGTCCCGGCGATGTACATATACAGATATTATATTGTGGTGTTTGTCATAGTGACCTGCACCAGGCGAGAGATGAATGGGGTGGCTCCATGTACCCCATGGTTCCGGGACATGAGATTGTAGGAAAAGTAGTCAGCGTTGGTTCCAGTGTTACCAGGTTCAAACCCGGAGACCTGGCAGCAGTCGGCGTACTTGTTGATTCCTGCCGCAGCTGTGCAAGCTGTCAGCAAGACCTTGAGCAATATTGTACCGGTGGCGTAACCCTTACCTATAATAGCTATGAGAAAGACGGAAAGACCCTCGCGCAGGGCGGATACTCAAACCACATCGTCACCAATGAGCATTTTGTTTTCAACATTTCTCCAAAGCTTGATCTTGCTGCCACAGCACCTTTGCTTTGTGCAGGCATCACGACCTGGTCACCGCTGAAACATCTTGGCGTCGGAAAAGGAATGAAGGTGGCTGTTGCCGGCCTTGGCGGACTCGGTCATATGGGATTGAAGTTTGCGGTCTCGCTGGGTGCGGAAGTAGCTCTGGTCAGCACCAATCCTGAAAAAGAGAAGGATGCGAAACAAATGGGTGCACAACACTTCATACATTCAGGAAACAAAGATCATTTGAAAAAATTCAGCGGATATTTTGATGTGGTACTTAATACCATCTCAGCACCTCACTCCTACGGATTATATCTTGACTTGCTTAAACTTAATGGCACTATGGCCATTGTTGGATTACCGCCCGCCAAACAGGATATCAGCGCATTCAGTCTGATTACAAATCGCAGAAGCATACTTGGCTCCAGCATAGGCGGAATGAAAGAAACCCAAGAGATGCTTGATTATTGCGCGGAGCATAATATTGTGAGTGAAGTTGAGGTTATCCCGATCTCCGAAATAAACAATGCATGGGAAAGAATGGTTAAAGGTGATGTCAGGTACCGGTTTGTGATAGACACCACAACACTTTGATGCTACTCAAGAAGTCAATTCTCTGATTGCATTCAGGCTGTAATCAAAATTGAATCGGGCAAATTCATTATCAAAATAGGCCCTTATTCTTTCTGTCCCAGTATTTCCGATACTACCCAGATGGGTATGATTGACCTTTCCGGTAGGACTGAATGCTCCTGACTCAATGATTTCACCAACCTGCCGGTATGCGTCCCTGAACGGAATACCCTGAAGCACAAGTTTATTGACTTCTTCAACACTAAAGAGAAATTTATACTGCTGATCTTCCAGTATTCCTTCTCTGATGCGAACACTTGAAAACATCAGCCGCATCATTTCAAGACAATCTTTAAGTTGCGCAAAGGCAGGGAATAAAATTTCTTTGATAACCTGAAGATCCCGGTGATAACCTGAAGGAAGATTTGTGAGCACATTTGTGATCTCCGAAGGAAGTGACTGCAATTGATTGCACCGTGCCCTGACGAGTTCAAAAACATCCGGGTTTTTTTTATGCGGCATAATGCTGCTGCCGGTTGTCAGTTCTTGCGGAAAGCTTATGAAACCAAAATTAGGATTCATATAGAGGCATGAATCCATTGCCATCTTTGAAAGGGTGGCAGCAATATTTGAAAGTGCCTGAGCTGTGATCTTTTCTGTTTTACCTCTTGACATCTGAGCATTGACCACATTTATGTGCGGCGCTTCAAATCCCAGCAATTTTGAAGTCAGGTCACGGTTCAACGGAAATGAAGAACCATAACCTGCAGCCGAGCCAAGTGGATTTCGATTGGCATACCGGTAAGCACCCTGAAGGCTGATGAGGTCATCGGCAAGCGATTCTGCATAAGCACCGAACCACAGTCCGAATGAACTTGGCATAGCCAGCTGAAGATGTGTGTAACCGGGCAAAAGCTTTTCCCGGTGCTGTACAGAAAGATCAAGGAATATGTTGAAGGTCTCTCTTATTTCAATTGCCAGTAATCTGATCTCTTCTCGAAGAAAGAGCTTGATATCAGTAAGCACCTGATCGTTTCTGGACCTTCCGCTATGAATTTTTTTTCCAACGTCACCCAATCGTCTGGTGAGCTCTAGTTCCACCTGCGAGTGTACATCTTCAACCCCGTCTTCAATTTTAAAATTACCGGACTCAGCTTCAGAAAGTAATTTCTTCAGCTCTTCAAGAAGTTTTTTTGTTTCACCGGCCGAAAGCAGACCGGCTTCGCCAAGCATCTGAACATGAGCAAGAGATCCCCAAAGGTCGGCCTTTATAAGAAACTCATCCATTTTGCTGTCCTGACCGGCCGTGAAAAGGTTTACCTCCTTAAGTGAATCGGTGGATTTTTGCCAGAGTTTCATAAAGCAAAGATTGGACTTTTCCGGATGAAAAGCATATAGTTTTGTTTACCACTTCCCCAGTGATAACCTAAGGAGAATGGAAGCGGAGATGAATGAACCTGGTAAGCAGAATCCAGATCAACCTGCTTATCAAGCCAAATAAAGTCTTTCACAGGCCGCACATAATTTCCAAAAAGGAATCCTTCATAGGAATTTCCCTTCAGAAACCTGTACGGAATGCCCGTATCATCCTCGAGAACGGAAGCTGAGTTTTCAAGGATTAGATTACGAATGCCGGAAAAAAGATCCTGATGCATCAGGTAGGAAGCAGATTTAATAAAGGTGTTAAATGGTTTACGCCGTTCAAGAAAGGAAAGCAGATTTTTTCTGGACGAAAGACCAGGATTGGAAACATCCCCTGAAAAATAATAAAGCTTTTTAACACCTCCCCCGCCCATGCTTCTGTACTCCAAACGAAGCCCCTTGACAATAAAACTGCTGAGGTCTGCAAAGTTTACCTCCTGCTCATTGCCGGATTCGTCTAGTGTTATGTAATGAAGATCTGTAACCTCGTGTCCTGTTTTTGAAATGAAAATCATAAAAAGAGGAATGACACCACGTACCTGCCGCAGGTCTTTTTTCATATTGTTGGTAATGAAAAAACTTTTGCCGAAAATATCCCTTAATGAACCTGCAAGACTGTCCAGGTATTGATCCTGACGTAGGTCATCAAGGAGCGGAAAATCCGGAACCTCCGTAATCGGCTCAAGACCGGCAAGAATAAACTCTTTGGTGTAAGGATATAAAATGGCTGCATGCAGCAGGTCAGGACCCCCAAAAGGATAAAATAAAGTAAGTGAATCATTTATCCTTGGTGCAAGTTGATCCTGCTGCCACATCTGCATGGGTAAAAGTCTTGAGGCTTCCATATTGTCCCAGCTTCTGCGGATTGTTGCACTGTATTCAAGCCAGTGCCTGGAATCTTCGATCACCCTGTAACTGTTGCTGTCCGCCTGGTTGATTCCTGAAATAAATCTGGCCAGCCGGTCAAGTGCTGTATCCGGATAAATAACAGCAGGCTTAATTACAGACTTCAGAATCAAAGAATCCTTTGGAATTGAATCCTTCTGAACAACCTGAGCCACATGCTGCTCCCTGAGCAAATCACAAGCTGTAAAAACAAGCAGACCTAAAATAAAAAAGAGTGCTTTTCTCATGAACCTTTTCGGCTGCTGACAACCAAATATGCTACACCACCTGCGAACACCGTACCCAGTGAGTAATAGATTACCGCAGGATTGCTGATTGTCAGATAAATAATCATCCACGCAGTTACGGAAACAAAAATCAAAGGTGGCAATGGATACAGGGGAATGCTGAAAGATCCTGCAGAACCCTTCAACTGTTTTTTCCTTAGAAGAAAAACACCAAGGACTGTAAATAGTGTAAACCAGGAAAGACTTACTGAAACATACTGTATGATTTCCTTGAAGGAACTTGTCAGAACAAGAAACATGGACCATGCCGACTGAAAAACAACTGCAATCCAAGGCATACCAAACCGATTTTTTCTTACCAGAAAGCCAAGGATTTTATAATCCTCACCCATAGCCTCCCCAACTCGTGGCCCTGCAATGGTCATTGCACTTAACGTTGACAACAGAGCAAAGCTGAATATTCCTGAAAACACAGTACCTGCTTTTTCACCAAAAAACTTAAATGCTACAACATTTCCGATATCACTTTTTCCGTTTAGTTCATTGAACTCAGAGAAATACATGAACATGCAATTTAATGCCAGGTATATAAACAAAACCACAATGGTTCCTGTAATCAAAGATTTGGGAAGATTTTTTTCAGGATTTTCAAGGCTTCCTGCGATATACGAGGATGCATTCCAACCTGAATAAGCATATACCACAAAAACCAGGGAAACCGCCCAGCCCGGCGAAGCAATAACTGATAAATCCTGCCAGACAGGAATAAAACGCGTACCTGATGCAGGCTGATCCAGAAAAAAAGGTACGAGACAGAAAAAAAGTATCAGCGACAATTTAAATCCTGTGAAAATATTTTGAGCCCTGCCTCCTGCTTTCACACCTGCTAAATGGATAACTGTCACAATAAAAATTGAAATGACAGCCGTAATCTTTGGATGTATATTTAACAGACCGGAAGAGTACTCACCGATGGCAAGTGCCACGGCAGAAACTGCTCCGGCAAATCCAACCAGTAAACTTGTCCAGCCGCTGATGAAGCCAAGAGCTGGGTGATATAATTCACTCAAGTAATGGTATTCGCCGCCTGATCTGTTTAATGCTACAGCTATTTCAGCGTAACAAAGTGCTCCACATAAAGCAACCACTCCTCCGACAAACCATAAAATAAGTATAGCCGGAGCTGAGGGCACCGGCCCCACCTGAAACCCAAGCGAAGTAAATACGCCTGTGCCTACCATATTGGCAATCACCAGGGTAATGGCTACAGAAACAGGATACTTACCTGATGCCATTGGAGGTTAGAGCCAGATTCATTCAATTATTTTATCCGGTGGTTATGTAAAATCTTTCCGCCCTGTCCAACTAAACGAACATTAACCATGGGCATATTTTTTTTCCAACTCACATCGATTACACCAAAATTTCTTTCAACAATCAGCGGCCCAGTTCTGGCTGTATTTTTTTCAGTACCCGCAATGGTCCAGGTGTGTGTGAGCCCACTGGATGTAATATCAAACAATTGGTATGGCAGCCCAGAAAGTTCAACTTTTGATATCTCAGCCATATGGCGATCTCCACTTATGAAAAAAGTAAATGAAGGTTTCACTTTTGTCAGAAGGTCAAACATTCTTTGTCTTGCTTTCGGAAAGTTGCCCCACTTTTCAAAACCATGGTCATTGGCTATGAATTGAATACTCGAAACGACTACATGAAGCTTTGCATCAGAGTTAGTGAATTCCTTTTCCAACCAGCTCCATTGCGCCTCACCAAGAATGTCACCATCCGGGTTTATTTCATACCGCTTTTCATTTGATGCCGATGCCATCAGAGTATCCCTGAAATACCTGGTGTCGAGCAAAATTATTTTTATTTTCTTTTTACCTTTTCCGGTCGTGTATGACTGGTAAACACCTTCATGATTTCTAACTTCGGCCTCTTCAGGAACATTGAGAAAACTTAAAAGCTGGTTTTTGCTCTCCTTTTTTCCGGAAAAAAACCTTCCGCCGTCATTCACGCCATAATCATGGTCATCCCAGGTTCCGTAAATGACAGATTTTTGTGAAAGTTGCTTATAACCGGCTCTGCTCTTTTGTTGCAGATACATTTCACGCATTTTTTCCATGTCATGGGTATCTGCGTAGATATTATCACCTGCCCAAATCCATATATCAGGGTTCAAATTGTTTATCTCTGTCCAGAGCTGATTTTCAGAGTTATGCCTGCTGCATGATCCAAAGGCAATACGCTGGGCATTTAAAGGTTGTATGGCAGCCAGAACCATTAAAACTATACCCGTTACAAGTTGTTTCATCCTCGCAAATTAACAAAATCCATCCGCACGGCTCAGGCCGGAGGCTAAAGTGAGCATTGAATCATTTAGGTTTGGAAGAGTTTAAAATGTTTAAGAATTTTAACATTCTAAACCGGGCTATGAAGGGAATATCAAGTTTGCTGCCAGCAATTTTTTTGTTATCTGCTTTTTCTGCGCAGTCACAATTCAAAAATGTGAAAGTCAATCAGGATAAAGAAGGACAATACCCCGCCGTTGAACCTTCTGTAGCCATAAGCCCTGCAAACACAAAGAACATTATCATTGGCACTGGGCTAAACCGGGTAATACTTTCAAAGGACGGAGGTTTAACCTGGCTTGAGACGGAGCTTAAATCGCCATACGGAGTAATAGGAGACCCGGTAATCACATCCGACCATAAAGGTAATTTCTACTATTTCCATCTCGCTGACCCTGCAGGTAAGGGTAAAACCACTGATACATGGCTTGACAGAATTGTATGTCAACGTTCTGAGGATGGTGGTATGTTCTGGTCCCAGGGCACTTTCACAGGTTTCAATCATCCGAAGGACAATGACAAGCCCTGGGCTGCCATACATCCGAAAAAAGATTTTATAGGTGTTACCTGGACTCAGTTTGATGAATATGGATCTCAGGAAAAGACCTGCCAGTCAAATATTTTGTTCAGTAAATCAACCAATCAGGCAGAAAAATGGTCTGAGCCTGTAAAGTTAAATAAGTTAAGTGGTGACTGTATGGATGATGACCTGACGGCCATGGGCGCAGTTCCGTACATTGACTTCAGTGGGCGGATCTTTGTAACCTGGGCGCAGGCCGGTGTCATTTATCTGGACCGCTCCTTTGATCAGGGTGAAACCTGGCTTAGATCAGATATTACCGTAGCCAGACAACTTGGAGGCTGGAATATTACAGTTCCTGGCCACCGCCGCAGCAACGGGCTTCCTGTGTTGCAGGGTGACCACAGCGGTTCACCATACAACGGTAGTTTATATGTAGTATACGCCGACCAGCGCCTTGGAGAGGACACTGATATCTGGTTTATCAAATCTCCCAATCGAGGAGACAACTGGTCCGAACCAATCAGAGTAGGCACTAAATCCTCAGGCCATCAGTATATGCCCTGGATGGCTGTGGATCAGTCCACCGGGCACGTTTACATTGTCTACTACAGCCGGCATGGCCTTCAGGGAAACGAAACAGACGTTTATATGGCATGGTCTGTTGACGGCGGAAGCAAATTCAATGAGGTTAAAATAAGCGAAACACCATTTATCCCTGATGAATTGGTTTTTTTCGGGGACTATTTAAATATTTCGGCTTATAAAGGAACCATCGTGCCGGTCTGGACCCGTATGGACAATGGAAAAACCCAAATAATGACCACCATTATACAGGAATCAGACCTTCCTAAATAAACCCTGTTAAAAAGGCACAATTTTTGAATTCAATTATTTTAGAATAATTAGCAAATCCGGATTGAAACCTCAAAGTTTAATATAACGGTTAAAAACAACCCCCTCTTGAAGAACGTACTTAAATATTTTTTTCTCTTTATTGTTCTGGCAAGTACCCGAACCTCGACAGGCCAAGTGCTTGAAATACCTCCCTACATACAACCAGGGAATGCATCTGATCTCCATCATGAAAAAAAAGTAGTTATCTGGCAGACAGACAGCACTCGGGCGAATTTTAACGTTGAATTCAGAAAAGGAAAGAATTTTGATGAAGAGCACGGGATCCACCAAAGCAAAGTAGAGCGGGTAAAACTTGAATTTAATGGGAAAGTTTCATGGCTCTACCGTGCTTACCTGGACCATCTGGATTTTGATCATGATTATGCTTATCGCGTAAAGGCTGATGCACGTCTTTTTGCTCAAAACAGCTTCCGAACAAGAACCCACCACCATAAGACAAAGTTTGCAGCATTCGGGGACTGCGGTACAGGCTCTCCGGGCCAGGCGGCTGTTGCATATCAGATTTTTCAAAGAAAGCCTGATTTTGCATTGCTCACCGGCGATCTTGTTTACTCAAACGGTCAGGTCAGTGAATATAGAGGAAGATTTTTTCAACAATATCTGGCACCCGTAGCGTCGGTTAACAGAGGTGCACCGCTAATGCAGCAAATTCCTTTTTATACTGTGCTTGGAAATCACGACATCCGAGCAAATGACCTGCGGGAGCACGCTGATGGCATGGCTTACTTCTATTATATGGACCTGCCCAGAAATGGCCCTAACCCCGGATATGCTCCGGAAATTCTTGGTAGTTCAAAACAACTTGCAGCTTTCAGGGAGCGCACGGCAGATCGCCATCCGAAAATTTCAAACTACTCGTTCAGGCACGGAAACGTGCACATGGTTGTACTGGATGCCAATACTTATGTAAACCCTCAGGATACTGTGCTTACAAACTGGCTTCGTAAAGAATTCAAACATCACAAGAATGAATGGAGGATTGTGTCTTACCACCACCCTGCATTCAACTCAAGCAATGCCCATTATTATTATCAGGTAATGAGAGTTTTGTCTCCACTGTTTGAGGAGTTGGGTGTTGACCTTGTCCTTACTGGCCATGTCCATAACTACCAGAGAACCTATCCTTTAAAGTTTGTGCCTGAGAAAGACAAGAAAGGCCGCTGGCAGATTGGATCTGATGGCAGGGTTGACGGAACCTTTACACTTGACCAGAAATTTGACGGCAAGACAGTCACCAGGCCGGAAGGTATAATATATGTTGTAACAGGGGCTGGCGGTGCTCAACTTTATGACGCTGAAATCAGCAATAAACCTTCCATGTGGGAACACTCACCCCGCTCTAACTGGGTGCCCTATACAACCAAACTTATTTCCGATGTACACTCTTTTACATGGGTTGAAACAGATGGCCATATTTTAAAACTGAGCCAGATTGACTCAAAAGGCAATCTGCTGGATGAGATTACAATGACCCGCTGAGAGGGATTTTTTTGAGTCCTTTTAGTTAGTACTTTTGCAGCGGTTTATTTCCAACCTAAAAGATTATGACAAAGACAGATACCCTGAAATTCAAGGTAAAAGACCTTAGTTTGGCCGATTGGGGCCGTAAAGAGATAAAACTTGCCGAAGCAGAAATGCCGGGGCTGATGTCCATCCGGGAAGAATTTGGTGCCTCCAAGCCACTGAAGGGAGCCCGCATCGCAGGGTGTCTGCATATGACAATTCAGACGGCTGTTCTAATTGAAACATTGACAGAACTTGGAGCAGAAGTTTCCTGGTCCTCCTGTAATATTTTCTCAACTCAGGATCATGCAGCGGCAGCGATTGCTGCAGCCGGAATCCCTGTTTATGCCTGGAAAGGTATGAATGAGCAGGAATTTGACTGGTGTATTGAGCAAACACTCTATGCATTTGAGGGAGGAAAGGCTCTTAATATGATTCTGGATGATGGTGGTGACCTCACCAACATGGTGCTTGACCGTTTCCCTGAACTTGTTGCAGGCATCAAAGGCATTTCCGAAGAAACCACTACAGGTGTGCACCGCCTGATTGAAAGGATGAACAACGGAAAACTGCCGTTGCCTGCAATCAACATCAATGACTCGGTTACAAAAGCCAAGTTTGATAATAAGTATGGCTGTAAGGAGTCGTGCGTAGATGCCATTCGCCGTGCTACTGATGTGATGATGGCCGGTAAGATAGCAGTTGTCGCCGGTTATGGAGATGTAGGTAAAGGATCGGCTGCATCCCTCAAGGGTGCAGGAGCCCGTGTTATCGTTACTGAAATTGATCCTATCTGCGCCCTACAGGCAGCCATGGATGGGTTTGCAGTAAAGAAAATGGAAGATGCAGTTAAGGAAGCTGACATCGTGGTTACAGCAACCGGAAACTGCGACATTGTGAATGGAAACCATTTTCTTGCTCTTAAAGACAAGGCAATTGTCTGCAATATCGGACACTTTGATAACGAGATTGATGTGGCATGGCTCCGTGCAAACGGATCATGGGATGAAATTAAACCTCAGGTTGACCTTGTAACCCTTAAAAACGGCAGACAGATTATTCTGCTGGCAGAGGGAAGACTTGTAAACCTTGGCTGTGCAACAGGACACCCTTCGTTTGTAATGTCCAACTCATTTACCAATCAGGTGATGGCGCAAATGGAGCTCTGGGATCATTCAGACCGTTATGAAAATAAGGTTTATACCCTTCCCAAGCACCTGGATGAGAAAGTTGCCCGTCTGCATTTGAAAAAAATCGGTGTGGAACTGGAAGAACTCAACGATAAGCAGGCTAAATACATTGGTGTTGATAAACAAGGTCCATTCAAGTCTGATCTTTACAGATATTGATATCAGGAACTTTTTTGTCGCGTTTTGAATTATAAGGGAAAGAAAATTATGTCCAACAACAACGAATTCAGAAAATACGCGGTTCATCACCTTGGAATGAGTGGGAACACGATTGACAGCTACGCACAAAAAATGCAGCAACAGGTTCCGGCGATTGAATCCATGACACAATATGTCATTGAGGAAAGACCCGGAAATTTCCGCGCCATCGATGTGTTTACGCGTTTGATCAGTGACCGCATCCTGTTCCTTGGTATGCCGGTTGACGACCAGATCGCCAATCTGATCACCGCACAGATTCTTTTCCTTGAATCAGCCGACCCCCGGAAAGATATTATCATGTATATCAACAGCCCGGGTGGTTCTGTTTATGCCGGTCTTGGTATCTATGACACCATGCAGTATGTATCGCCCGATGTTCAGACGATTTGCACTGGTCTTGCCGCTTCGATGGCTGCAGTTCTACTGGCAGCAGGTGCCGATAAAAAACGCGCCGGTCTGCCCCACTCGAGAATCATGATCCACCAGCCCATGAGCGGCATGCAAGGTCAGGCTTCCGACATGGAGATCTCCCTTAAACAAACCCTTGAGGTTAAAAAAGACCTCTACAACATCCTGGCAAAACACAGCGGTCAGAAATATGATAAGATTGAACGCGATTCTGACAGAGACTACTGGATGCGCGCTGCAGAGGCACGCGACTACGGTCTGATTGATGAAGTTCTTGAAAGAAAGAAGAAATAATCCTGAGGAAAAATTCAACCGGATATGGCTGAGGTAACCTGTTCATTTTGCGGGCGCAATAAAAAGGATGCAGATCTGATGATTTCAGGCATCCACGCCCACATATGTGACAAATGTGTAACACAGGCAGGGCAGATCCTGGTCGATGAAAAAAAAGGCAAGAAAGACGCTGTTGCAGGTCCGAATTTCAAGCTGATCAAGCCGAAGGATATCAAAAAATTCCTGGATGAATATGTGATTGGTCAGGACCAGGCCAAAAAGGTTTTATCCGTTGCAGTGTACAACCATTACAAGCGTCTGATGCAGAAAAAGTCAGATGAAAATGAAATTCAGATTGAAAAGTCTAACATCATTATGGTTGGTGAAACAGGCACCGGAAAAACCTACCTGGCAAGAACGCTGGCCAAAATCTTACAGGTTCCTTTTTGTATTGCCGATGCCACCGTTCTGACTGAAGCAGGTTATGTAGGTGAGGATGTTGAAAGCATTCTGACCAGGCTTTTACAGGCAGCAGATTACAATGTGGAAGCAGCTGAACGTGGCATCGTTTATATTGACGAGATTGATAAAATCGCCCGCAAATCCGACAACCCATCCATCACGCGTGACGTAAGCGGTGAGGGGGTTCAGCAAGCATTATTAAAGCTCCTGGAAGGCACATCGGTTAATGTGCCTCCTCAGGGAGGCCGAAAGCATCCCGATCAGAAAATGATTTCCGTGAATACCGAGAACATCCTATTCATTTGCGGCGGAGCCTTTGAAGGAATCACCAGGTTTATCAATAACAGACTTAACACCCGCCCGCTGGGATTTGCATCAGGAACCAATCAGCAGGAAGGAGCGCAAGAAGATAATGTACTGCAGTTTGTTACAGCTCAGGACCTTAAAAGCTATGGGCTCATACCTGAACTTATCGGGCGATTGCCCGTAGTTACATGGCTGAATCCCCTTGATCACAACACCCTGAAGAAGATCCTTACAGAACCACGAAATGCGCTTGTTAAGCAGTATGCAAGGCTTTTTGAGATGGAAAACATTAAAGTGAATTTTTCTGAAGAGGCAGTAGATTTTATTGTTGAAAAAGCCATGGAATACAAGCTTGGTGCAAGAGGCCTACGCTCCATCTGTGAGGCCATCATCACCGATGCCATGTTTGATCTGCCGTCAGAAAAAAATGTCAAGAAGCTTGAGATCAGCCGCAATTATGCGGAAGAAAAATTCAGCAAATCCAAGTTCAGCAAACTGAAAGCTGCCTGATTTATAGTCAGTCAGCTTCTCCGCAAATAATCCTTGCAGCATTGTCCGACGCTGAACCGGTGTCAAGCAGTTCCTTTACTCTGTCATAGCCCTCAAGAACTTTGTCGCGGTAATCCCCGGGACTAATTAGTTTTTGAAGCTCTCCTGAAACTGTACCCACGGAAGCATCATGTTGCAATAATTCTCTTACCACCGGCGCATCGGCAATAAGATTGACAAGCGAAATATATTTCACATCCACAATTCTGCTTCCAACCACATATTCAAGTGCAGTTGCCTTGTAAACCACAACCTGAGGGACATTAAACAATCCTGTTTCAAGTGTAGCCGTTCCGCTGGTTACAATGGCGGCTTTTGCATTTGAAAGCAAATCATATGTCTCCTCATATACAAACTGCACATTGCCTGCCCTTCGCAGCGGCTCGTATAATTCCTGCGGAAGCTCACGTAAAGCTCCAACCACAAAAGTGATTGAAGGAAATTTGGCAGCCACACCGGCCATTAACGGAATAATTCTCCGGAGTTCAATCTTCCTGCTGCCGGGTAATAATGCAACGATATCCCGGTTTTCAAGCCCATGGCGCTTACGAAATGAAGCATCAGGATGGAATGATTTCACAGCATCAAGAACAGGGTTACCAACGTAATCCACCTCCCAGTCAAAGCGCCTGAAAAACTCCTTTTCAAAAGGCAGAATACAAAGTAAGCGGTCAACGTTCGCTTTAAGTTTCCATGCACGACCGGTGTTCCATGCCCAGACTTTCGGGGATATATAATAAATGGTTTTGATGCCCTCCTTCTTCAGGAATTTAGCCATCTGCATATTGAAGCCACCGTAATCCACCAGGATGACCGCATCAGGCTTCCACTTAAGTATATCTGATTTGCATGTCTTCATCCGGTCTGAAATTTTCTTCAGGTTTAATAAGACCTGAAGAACCCCCATGAAAGCCAGTGCCCTATAATGCAACACAAGCTCCATTCCCTGAGCCTGCATATGATCGCCACCAAATCCCCGGAACCTTGCTTCCGCCTTAAGTTGTTTGATGGACCTGATCAGATTTCCTGCATGAAGATCTCCTGAACGCTCGCCGGCAATAAAATAAAAACGCACAGGCTCCGGATTATTTAAAATCCCCTTTGAATTCAACATAGTTCAAAGGTGTCTCATAGAGTTTCAGACTGTATAACTTTCCATAACGGCTGATTGATGAAATCCTGGGTTCCAGAATCTTCCAGAACTCAATCACCAGGTTTTCTGTACTGGCCAGCTTGTCCTTCATAAAATCCACATCCAGATTTAAGTTTTTATGATCCACCTTATCAGTAATTTCCTTTCGGACGAGGGTGCTGAGTCGCTTCAGATCAACAACAAATCCGGTGTCGGGGTCGACTTCACCGGCGA
>JBMTCO010000039.1:0-20462 GCA_049430945.1 Cyclobacteriaceae bacterium | reverse complement strand
AAATCCATATTCATTGGTAACAGCTCCGGCACTAAGGCTTTTAATAAATACAGTAGATCCAATAAGCGTCTCCCCATTGGTCGCATCTCTGATATAGCCACTCAGTGTGAACCTTTGCTGCCCGAAGGTTTGAAGAACGATGTGTGCAGCAAATAAAACCAGCAATACTTTTTTCATTCGAAGGTGTCTTTAACGGAGATCAGCAATCAGGGTTAAATTCTGGCCTGATATGTATACAGTTCAAAATACCGACCTCGCTTTTCAATTAATTCTTCGTGGGTTCCGCGCTCAGCAATTCTGCCGTCTTCAATAACAAGAATCTGATCAGCTTGCCTGATTGTACTCAGCCTGTGAGCAATTACAAATGTGGTTCTGCCTTTAAGTAATGACTTAAGACTTTCCTGAATCAATGATTCACTCTCTGTATCAAGACTTGAAGTTGCCTCATCCAGAACGAGAATACGAGGATCGGCAAGAATGGCACGGGCTATGGTAAGCCTTTGTCTTTGACCTCCGGAAAGTTTAATGCCTCTTTCTCCTATCACAGTGTCAAGCCCCTTCTCAAAGCGCGCCGAAAACTCATGGACATATGCGGCTTCTACTGCCTTATTCAACTCCTGATCTGTGGCATTAGGCCTTGCGAATAGAATATTTTCACGTATGGTACCATCAAACAAAAAGTCATCCTGCAAAACTACTCCAAGTTTACTTCGATAGGCTTCAAGAGAAATTTTGTTTAAATCCACGCCGTCTACAGTAATTGTTCCGGATTGAGGCACAAGGAAAGATGCAGCGAGGCCAGCTATGGTAGATTTGCCTGATCCTGAACTGCCCACCAGTGCTGTAAGTGACCCTGCCGGTGCATCAAAACTGACTTTTTTCAACACCTCTTTACCCTCTTCGTATGAAAATGAAACTTCATAAAACCGGATATCCCCTGCAATTGTTTCCGGACGGAAAGTTCTGTGGACAGGATCGTCCTCCGACTCAAGACTCATGATTTCTTCTGTACGGTCAAGTCCTGCGAATGCTTCAGTCAGCTGACTTCCGATGTTGCTCATTTGAACAATGGGTGCAATCAGAAATCCAAGAAATAAAATAAACTGGATCAGCTCTCCGATTGTAAGTTGTCCCTTCATAATCTGATAACCGCCAATACCCAGAATACCTACAGATGCAACTCCAAGCAGGAAACTGCCTGAGCTGGTTACAAAACTGGTGGTTGTAAGACTGCTTTTTACATTGAGGAAAAGTCGCTCAACTCCTTTTTCGAAGATTTTAGCTTCTTGCTGTTCGGCGTTAAAACCCTTTATGACCCTGATACCGCTGAGCGTCTGTGTAAGTCTTCCGGTTACTTCAGCACTGATGACACCCCTTTCACGAAAAATTGGTCTGATTTTTTTAAATGCCTTCAATGCAATTAATCCGAAAACAGCAACAGGGACAAGTACAAATAAGGTCATAGTCCAGCTGATCTTCAGCAGAAGAACCAGGCATATAATGGCCGTAAGAACACCACCAACAAGTTGAACAAGACCGGTCCCGACGAGGTTGCGGACACCTTCGACATCATTCATAATTCTTGATACGAGTGCTCCGGACTGAGTATTATCAAAAAATCTTGTTGGTAGTTTTAATATTTTTTTCTGAACATCTGCCCTGAGTACAGAAATCAGATGCTGAGCTTCCACGCTAAGCAGTTGAGTCAGCATAAAAGAAGTGACCGCATTTATGGCAAGTGCCACTGTTACTGCAACCAGAATCAGAATAAGGGTATTGGTATCCCCTTTTCCGATTACATCATCAAGCAAATGCTGTGTAGATCCCGGAAGTACAAGACCTGAAAGACTTCTGATAATTATCAGTAGTAAACCTGTTAAAACTATTTTTTTCCTGGGCCAGATAATGGTCCTGAAAACCTTACTGAACGAAACCTTTTTTTTACTCATGCGCACTTAAAATGAGGCGCAAATTTGAATAAATAAGACGGATTTGGGCAGTTTTATTTCAGAAACCGGAGCAGGACGTCATGTCTTAATCTCTAATCCATAAATTGGCCGAATGAAAGTCGGTCTTTTGTCTGATACGCACGGGTTTCTGGATAATCGCATTGCCGGGCATTTTAAGGATTGTGACGAAATCTGGCATGCAGGTGACATTGGTCCAGCCGTTGCAGATGAACTTCAAAAAATAAAACCCCTCATTGCAGTATTTGGAAACATCGACGGCGCTAATATCAGAACCACATACCCGGAGTTTGTTGAAACTGAAATTCAAGGCTTAAAGATTCTGATGACCCATATTGCAGGAAATCCTCCAACTTTCACAAAAAAGGTAAAGCAAAGAATATTAAATTGGAACCCTGAAGTGCTGATTTGCGGGCATTCACACATTGCAAAAGTTTACCGTGATCCAGAAAATAATAACCTGCTCTTTATAAATCCCGGAGCAGCAGGCAATCATGGATTTCACCGGATAAAAACAATAATGAAATTTGATATTCTTGACGGTAAAATAAAAGACTTGAGGATTATTGAACTTGGAAAGCGGGGAGACTTAACATTGCAATGATGCAGAGGTGCTATCCCGGATAGTTCCCCGGAACATACCTAAGTTCAACCAGACCAAGTGCCGGAGGTTCAGGGTTCCATACTCCTTCCAAAATCATGGCTGCACCAATAGCACTTGCCTGTGGAACAGCGGCTGCATAAATGTCGAGGGCAGGATAAGCCCTGGCAAGCAATTGCAGGAAAATTTCATTCCTGCTGAATCCGCCATCCACACAAATTCTTTTAATACCGGTTTTTCCTATGCTCAGATCAATTGATTTCTTAAGGTCACCAATGAGGGACCACATTGATCTTTGATAGCCTTCCTCGGCAGAACGACACTCAGACATATCAAAGACCTGAAATTCCGGATCATGCCACTCCCTTTTGAATTGCTGCTTATTCAAATCAGGAATCCGGTTAAACCGATCACTTATTTTTTTAAGAATCATGTCGTGTGCCGGGCCGGAGAAAAAGCGACTGGCCTTGACCGGATCTCGGTAAGGCGTCAGATAAGAAAGACAATCCTGTTGAAGTTCGCCGGCGGTTAAAGGATCTTTATTAAACGGATTTAAACAAATAGTCCAGGTACCTGTTGATAAAACAACAAATTTCTCTCCACCCATCTTGAGGTAAGGGATCATGGAGGCAGATGAGTCATGAAGGCCTGTGCCGAATATGAGATTGTTTTTCTCCATATCAGTTGTAACAGGTCGCTCTGCAAAATGGAAAGGTGCAAAAAAATCATTCAGGTGCTCAGCTTCAACCCAGGAATGGTATTTACCTCTGCCATAATCCCAAAGCATTGTATGACAACCTACACTTGTTATTTCTGTAACAGCTCTGCCTGAAAAAAACCAACTCAAATATTGCGGAAGATGAAGTGAATACGTAACATCTTTTCTGAAACCTTCCATGAACGAAGTTAACCTGAAAAGCTGTAAGCCTGAATTCAAGGAACCAAGATCAGGCGAAGCTGTTTCTTCTGAAATTCTTTGAACAGAGCCATACTTTGATTCAAAATGACTTCTCCATTCATCCTTGTATGGCTTCAGATAGTTGTATAACGGGCCCTTTACATCACCCCTCCTGCCAATATGAACAAGACTGGCACCATAGCCGGAAAAATTCATTGCTTTGAGATTTAAGCGTTCATCAAACCTCGCCTTTCCGGGAGCAGCCCTGAGCCAGTCATTTAATGCCCGAAGATCTTCACATGGAAAACCATCTTCATCCGATGTTTCCGGCAGTGAAACGGACTCTTCAAACAATATCCTGTAGTCAGGATCAAAAACAAGAATTTTCTTATTGGTCTTACCAATATCAATTACGGCTATGGCAGGTATTTTTTCCATTTTTAAAGGCCTGTTGCCCTTGAACCTTTTCCTCTGGAAGCTATAAGTTCTGCCCTGCACTTCAGATTTCTGAAGGCCACAAGCGGCTCCACAGCTCCGCCTGTTCTTTTGCGGGCTTCTGAGATAACTGGCCTCACATCCGTAAGAAATGCTTTTTGCAGTACCTCCTGAGCAGCTACAACATCATTGTCCTGCTGCGCACATTTAAGTTTTTCCTGATCAATCAGCAATGCTTTGCAATAAGCCATCAGTATGGCATCCGTTGACTGAAGGAGATCCTCCAGCGGATCTTTCAGATTATGAGATGCATCTATCATCCAGCCAAGGTCGGCTGTATGGTTCATTCCACGCTCATCCATTCCTGCAATAAGCTCATTAAATATCAGGAATAACTGGTATGGATTGATACTTCCGACAGTAAGATCATCATCACCATATTTAGAATCATTGAAATGAAAACCTCCCAGTTTACCCTCCATAAGCAATAATGCCACTATCTGCTCAATGTTTGCATTAGGCAAATGGTGACCAAGATCAACTAGAGTAAACGCAGCAGGGCCAAGCTTATTAGCTAACAACAAAGACTGGCCCCAGTCACCAACCGTCATTGAATAAAAATTGGGTTCAAATGCTTTATATTCAATGAACATTTTCCAGTCCTTTGGAAGATGGTTGTACACCACCGATAAACATTGGTGGGTATTTTCAAATGCTTTTCTGAAATTCAATTGTCCAGGAAAGGACGATCCATCTGCAAGCCATACAGTGATGGACTTGCTTCCGAGTTTGTAACCGTAATCAATTACCTCCAGATTATGTTCAATTGCCTGCTGACGCACACCGGGATCTGTATGCTGCATGGATCCAAATTTATAGCTGAGTGCCTGTCCGGGCTGATCCTGAAAAGTATTTGAGTTGACCGCATCAAATCTCAGACCCAGCTCAGCAGCAAGCTGACAAACAGCCGGAGGATCTGAAGGAATATCCCATGGAATATGAAGTGAAATTGAATCTGCTGTTCCTGTGAGTGCTTTGAGCAACCCAACATCTTCCAGCTTTTCTTCAAGCGTGGAAGGCTCCCCTCCTGCCGGGAAACGTCCGAAACGAGTTCCGCCCGTTCCAAGTGCCCAGCTAGGTATTGCAAGCCTGAATTCAGATACCTTTCCGATAATGACTTCAGCATCACCATGAATCTCTGAAAAAGCCTCAAGCTGAAGTTTCAGCTTGCTTAACCTTGATGAATTGAATTCTTCAATATGTTCTGACTTCAGTCTCATGGGTTCCGGAAGTTTTATCTCATAAATGCACTTGCAATACCGCCATCAACATTTAAAACATTTCCTGTTGACTTGTTCAGAAGACCACTGACAAGCAAATAGCAGGCATTGGCTATATCCTCAGGAAGTATTACCTCATTGAGTAGGGTTCGGCCTGCATAGAAGCCAGGCAAATCTTCAACCTTTATTCCATATGCCTTTGCTCTTCCTTCGGCCCATGCTCCTTCCCATATTTTACTTTCAGCAATAACAGCATCCGGGTTTACGGCATTTATTCTGATGCGGTGCGACCCAAGTTCTGCAGCCATTAATCTGGTCATATGAAGCTGCGCAGCCTTCGCAGAACCATAACCTGCATTGTTAGGACCTGCAACAACTGCATTTTTACTTACGATATTAATAATATCACCTCCCATGGATTGCTTTTTCATTATCCGTATTGCAGCAGAAGAAACCAGGAATTGACCTTTTACCAATACGTCAAATAGAAGATCCCAATCCTTTTCACGGTGTTCATCCACCGGCCCTGATATGGATAGCCCTGCGTTATTTACCACAAGATCAATACCACCAAACCTGAGTACCGCGTTCATGAGAGTAGCCTCAATCATTTCAGGATTGGTAACATCCATTTTGAAAGCTGTAAAAGCATCATCTCCGAAGTCTCTTTTGAATTCATCTGTTGCTGCTGAAAGCCTTGTCTCATCGTGATCACTAAGAATGACGCATGCGCCTTCACTTGCAAATTTTCTGGCGATGGCCTTGCCAATACCACCTCCGCTGCCGGTTACAAGTGCAACCCTTCCTGCGAGTGGCCTGGGAACCGGCATGCGTTTAAGTTTAGCCTCTTCCAGTTTCCAGTATTCAATATTAAATGCTTCCTGTCTTGGCAGCGAGGTATATTCAGAAACAGCCTCAGCCCCCTTCATAACATGAATGGCATTAATATAAAATTCCGAGGCCACCCTGGCCGTTTGCTTATCGGCAGCAAAGGAAAACATTACTGTACCGGGCAATAAAATGATAACCGGATTGGGGTCACGCATATCCGGGCTGTCAGTCTGCCTGCAGCTTTGATAATACGCTGAGTACATAGACCTGTACCCTTCAAACTGCGGAGCAATAATTTTTTTAAGAGTATCAGAATCATTTAAATCCGCATCCACATTCAGTTTTAAAACAAGCGGACTGATTTTGGTTCGCAAAAAGTGGTCAGGGCAACTTGTGCCCATGGGGGCGAGCTTCTCGAGATCATTGGAATTTATAAACTCAAGCACATCCGGTGCGTCAGAAAAATGACCAATCATCCGCTTCCCGGTTGAACAAAAATGCCTGAGTATTGGCGCCAGTGAAGTTGCAATTTGACCTCGCACCTTTGAATCAGGAGAATCAATGGATACACCTCCAAAAACCGGTCTGCGTTTACCATATCCAGACTCCAGAAATAATGCGCATTTTTCAATTACTGAAAGAGAATTGAGATAACAGTCATAAGCAGTATCACCCCAGGTAAATAGTCCATGTGAACCAAGCATGATGCCTCTTATTTCAGGATTTTCACTAAAGCATTCAGAGAGTTTAAGACCAAGATCAAAGCCCGGACGTTGCCAGCTCACCCATCCGATTGTTCCCTGAAATAATTCTTTTGTGATTTGCTTGCCGTCTTTAGAGGCTGCAATGGCTATGGCAGCATCAGGATGCAAGTGATCTACATGATTAAATGGAAGAAATGCATGTAAGGGTGTATCAATTGATGGTGGCTTTGATTTTAAATCATAGATACAATGATTAAAAAGATCGACCATCTCATCTTCATGTTCTATGCCCTTGTAAACATCGCGAAGGGCAATAAGTCGTTGGTGGTAAAGCCCTGCAAGGCCGCTCCTTTTCATTGTTCCAAGGTCTCCGCCTGACCCCTTGATCCACATGACTTTTACAGGGCTGCCCGTGAGCGGATCCGTTTCAAAATTTTTACAGGAAGTATTCCCTCCTCCGAAATTTGTGATCCTCAAATCTGAGCCAAGCAGGTTTGACCGGTACAGCAACAAGGCAACCTGGTCGGACTGCAGGGAAGCAGCATGATTATGATCCCACTTATAGGATACAAATTTGAAGTCTGAAGCTGTCATCAGGACGGAGGTATAGGCAAAGGTAAATTTAAATCAAAACCTGACCAGTCAAACAATATCAGGATTTATCAAATACCCACCAACGGCCTTGATTTCAGGCCAGCTCCCGTAGATCTACAGGAACGACACGGGACACGCCCTTTTCAACCATTGTAATTCCGTAGATAACATCCGTTGAAGTCATCGTGCGCTTGTTGTGTGTTACAATAACAAACTGACTGTCTTTACTGAAAGTACGTATGATGTTGTTGAATTTGTCAATGTTGGCATCATCCAGCGGTGCATCGACCTCATCAAAAATACAGAATGGTGCCGGCTTAAGGAGGTACATTGAAAACAGCAATGCGGTTGCCGTTAAAGTTTTTTCTCCACCGGATAACTGATTGATGGTGAGTGGACGCTTGCCTTTAGGTTTAGCGATGATGTCAATCTCTGATTCCAGAGGTTTTGAAGGATCCAGCAGCTTGAGGTCACAAGCGTCACCTTCATTGAAAAGAGATTGAAATACGCGGATGAAGTGTGATTTAATCTGTTCAAACGCGTCCATGAATGTTTTGGAGGCAACTTCCTCAATCTCACTGATGGTGCTGAAGAGTGATTCCTTGGCCTTGAGCAGGTCTTCTCTCTGAATAACTATGAAATCATTTCTTTCCTTGATTTCATTATAGGCCTCCATCGCCATTGGGTTAATGGGGCCCATATTATCAAGGCGGTCGCGCATTTTCTGGACCTGCTGCCGGAGCTGTTCCTCATCAAATTCAGCCTGCACTTCTCCAGAGTCCTGCTCAGAAATCAGATGATCCAGATCAAGGTTGAACTCAACTGATAAACGATCTTTTACGGAATTCAATTCCATTTTGCTGTCATTGAGCTGCTGCTGAAGGTGCATCAACAAAGTATCAGCAGCCTCGCGCTGCTGCTGAATGCTTCTAAGCTCCTTTTCAATCTCATCGATAAGACCTCTTGCGGAATAATATTCCCTTTCAGCATCATTCAGGGACTGCTCCATAGAGTCCTTCCTGGCATAAAGCTCAATCAATTCTGTGTCACTCGTTTCAGCCTGCTGAAGGATTGCACGAATCTCTTCTTCATTCTTGTGAAGCTCTTCAGTATTTATCTGAATACGCTGAAGACTGCTGTCCAATGACTCCTGCTTAAACTTAATCTCCTGTTCAATACTTTTAACGCGGTTCTCCTGCTGATGCAGAAAAATATTCTGTTCGTTATAGGCCGCTGATTTCTGCGATAACAGATCATTCTGCGCACCAAAATCGGCCACTTTTAGGTTCAAAGATTTGTCCATTTCAGACAAGTCATGCTGGAGTTGCTGAGACTCAGGTCTCAGAGCATCCAGTTCTTTAAGCATGACTTCGATCTTCTCAACCATATCCTCCCTGCGCAGCCCTGCGCTGGAAATCATGTGAGCGAACTGCTCCTTTTTAGTCTTGACGGAAATGTACTCTTCTGACACCTGCTGAACCGTTCTTTGCGCTTCTTCAATTCTGATTTTCAAATTGTTATTACGCAATCCTTCAAGTTCCCGTTGACGATCCAGTAGACTTGTCCTGATCTCATCGACTTTACGATTCAGTTCCCGGATTTCCTTATCGAGTTTTTCAAGATTTTTGGCCCTTCCGATCTTTTTACCTTCAAACAAGCCAACTGATCCGCCGGAAAGACTGAACCTTCGGCGGGTATACTTGCCACTTCGAGAGAGAAAGGTATTCTGATCCTCTGCCGATACACCTGAAAGGTCGCCGTCTATAATATAGACTTTGTCAAGAATATAAGACATTAGCTTACTGTACTTCTGATCAAATTCAATGATCTGAGTGGCAGGAAATGCATTAGGGTATATCTCTATTGTAGAAGAATGGAATTTTTCAAAGGCAGCCAAAATGAAAAAGTTTGCCTTACCCTTACTCGCATCACTTAAGATATTAATAGCCTCGTAAGCTTCACTTTCATTATCCACAATATAATAATTGAGGAATGGTTCAAGGTAGTTCTCGATGGCTACCCTGTATTCTTCCGGACAAGTCAGGATATCGGACAGCAATGGCGCATTCCGCGTCCATCCTACCTTCTTTTTTAAAAAACGAATGGCCTCAGGAAAGCCTTCCAGATTTTCGACAAGTGACTTAGTGAGTTGAAATTCATTTTGTCTTGCATCAAGCTTTCTTCCGGTTTCAGTAAGCTCATCGCGAATAAGATCAATGGTTTTTTCGAGAGAAGATATTCGGGCAAGAGTTTCTTCCTCTTCCAGCCTAACCTTGTCGAGTTCCGCGGTTTTTAAACGAATTTCTTCCGATAGTTCAATGAGTTTGTTTTCAAATTCTGCGAGACTTGCAGACTGCTCGGAGGTATCTGATGTATTCCGCTCCAGTTCCTGCTTTAGGGATGATACTTGTATCTCTCTGATTTCAAGAGCTTTAACAACATCAAATGAGGCCGTTTGTTTGCTGCGGTATACTTCCCTTAACCGGGTAAGCTCCTCCTGAACAGCAGAGGTTATTTGTTTCTGTTCCTCGTATTCTTTTCTTAACAACTCAACTTTAGCCTGAATTTCATCAAGCAATAATCCTGCCGACTGCTTTTCGCCATCAAGACTTTCAATACTAAATCTTGCGCGTTCACTGCTCTTTTTATCCTGATCAATCTGATCTCTGAGATTTGAGGCCCTATCGTTTAAAAATCGCTGCCGTTCATTCTTAATTTGCTTCTCCCCCTCATACTGGCGAATTCGGGCGACATGGTCATTGATTTCCTTTTGCCTGACCGAGAGGGTTTTTTCTTTAACGATCAGCTCGGCCTTCTGCTTTTCTATGTCAGCCTGTTTTTCGGCAGTCTGTGCACTTAGTTCCGTTTTTCTGGTCTTTTCTGATTCAATCTGAAGATTTAACTGATCAAAATTTTGTTTTTGCTTTTTTACAACAGCCTTCGCAAGGTCAATGCTCTTAGTTTTATACTCCTCTTTAGTTTTATAATACTGCTCAGTCTGCCTGGCCTGCTTTTCCAGGCTTTTCATGTTCTTTTCAATCTCAAACAGCAAATCTTCAACCCGCTCAAGGTCAGCATCTGTGTCTTCAATCTTTTTTAAAGTCTCCTTTTTTCGCTTTTTGAATTTTGAAATTCCGGCAGCCTCCTCAAAAAGCATTCTTCTTGAATTATCACGGTCGTTGAGCAGATCATCCACCATACCAAGTTCAATGATGGAGTAACTGTTAGAGGCTACACCAGTATCCAGAAACAGGTTGGTGATGTCTTTAAGCCTGCACAGGACGCCATTCAATAAGTACTCACTCTCACCAGACCTGAACAGCCTGCGGGTTATGGTTACCTGAGTATATTCGGTAGGTAAAAGATTTTTTGTGTTGTTGATAGTCAGTGAAACCTCTGCCAATTGCTGAGCAGATCGGGTGTTGGTACCGTTAAAGATGATATTTTCCATCTTTTCGGAACGCAGTGCGCTGGTCTTTTGCTCTCCCAGAACCCATCTGATGGAGTCTACAACGTTTGATTTACCACAACCATTGGGCCCTACAATCCCTGTGATACCCTCATCAAAGTTGATGATTACCTTATCTGCAAAGCTTTTGAAGCCTTTAATTTCTAATTTTGATAGCTGCATTCCTTTAAATTGTCAGACTCCGGTGAAAAATTCCACAACCATTCCGGAGGCGGGCAAAGATAAAACGATTTGGTTGTGGTTATAGGGCCAAAATCTAATTTTTTAGCCTATTTTTGAATAAAATGGAGCCTAAGTTAATCATATGGATTATTGGTGTCATTCTGTACTTCTGGATAAAATCCAGGAAAGCTTCCACCACTCCAAATCCGGAAGATAATTTTCCCGGTCCGGCAAAACCGTCGCCCGGTGGCCCGGTTACTTTTGAAGATCTGCTCAGGGAAATCCAATCAGCAAAAAGATCTGCCCACGAGACTACGGTAGCACCTTCAAATTCTTATAAAACTTACGAGGATATTTCAGATGAATCATTTTCTGAGTCAATCCCAGAATACGAATACCAGAAGGATTCCTTTTCCTCCAGTGATACCTATAAAACATACGAAAAAGCAAAAAGTGAGGCCTTTCAAAGATCTTCGCTGGAGGACACCTTAAAGCTGGAGGATACAGAGGTTAAATATTCAAAGTTTTCGGAATACCAGATATTGAAAGAATCAACTATGGCTGAAAAAATCGCAGCTGAATTTCGTGAACCGGATACATTGAAAAAATACTTTGTCATTAACGAAATTCTGAACAGAAAATGGAATTGACAACAGGGCTGAACGGTGGACTTCTAATCAACTTTTCTATTAATATTTTGTCTTAAAGTGGATTTGATAAATATCTTCTGCGCTGCCCTGGTTTTTTTATGCTCCGAATCCATCCTCGGGGAACCATTAAAAGAAGGTTCCTATTTCATGGAGTGCCCCGATATCCGGGTTTCTTATTCAGTAAAAAAAAATGAATCAACACTTTATACTGTTGATTTTGAATTAACGGGTGGCACCTCTCCTTATAAAGTTATTTTCTATCAGGAATCAGGAAAACTGGTTTCCGCCGACTTTTCAAAAAAAGACTTTTCCGGCCTTAACGCCGGTAACTACCATGTAACTGTAATCGATAAAAATAATTGCAAGATTACAGAAAAAGTGAAACTCCAATGAAAGGCAGTTCTTTTAACGGAGTTCTTTTTTTACTCTTTTTTGGGGCCCTCAGCAGTCATGCTCAGATCTTTAACTACACCAAAAATGACCTTTCCGTTGAAGTTTCGGTAATAAATCCATGTGACCCTTCTGTCAGCAACGGCTCTATAACTTTTAAGTTAACCTCCTCTAAAAGTGGTAAAGCCAAGCTGCTTCTCATTACAGGACCATCCACAACGATTTTTCCTGATTTCAACTATGAGTTACCGGGAACGGCCTCTTTTACCTTCACTCCGGATGTGCCGCAAAATGGTTTATATGATTTTGTAATCAGAGACCTTGAAAATGATGACCATTTTATCAATACCCTTGTTGCGGGGGTAGATGGAGTTAACCTCACGGCCCTTGATCCCATTATTATAGATGAGGCAATCTTAACTGACAATACAGATTGCTCTATTCCAAATGGACAAATTCAGGCAACCTTAAGTGGAGGTTCAAAGTCTCCTGCTTTATCCGTGCCCGGAAGTTTTACCTACACATGGACATCCACCTATGTGCTTAAAGACTTAAAAGTTTCAGGAACCTGGGATGGTACAGGAACACTGGATCCTGCAGCGCTTCTGGGTGATCCAGGGCTACCGGGTGGTACTTTCACGCTTGAAATCTCTGACGATTATTCCGTGTGCACAGCCGAAAAAACCTTCACAATTATAGATGCCAGCCCTGTGGCCTACAATTTAACTCCTGCAGGAGCAACCGGATGTATTGAATCAGATCAGACAATACAGCTTTTAAACTCTGAAACTGCAATTGTGGAATATGAAGTTTTTGAAAATGGTAATGCAACCGGCATAAAACAAACAGGAACTTCCGCACCACTCAATTTCATAATCCCCGCCTCAAGACTCAGTCAGGACGGAACCTACGTATATACTATCGTGGCAAGCAACGGAGTTTGTACGCCCTTGCCTATGACAGGTAATACCACTTTAACAATCAATACAAAAGTAACCATAACCTCTACTTCTGATGATCCCAATTGTTTTGGGAATTCCGACGGCTCTGTTACCCTGATTGGTTCAGGAGGCAGTGGCACTTTTGAATATTCAATAGATAACGGATCAAATTATCAATCTTCCGGCAGCTTCACAGGACTTCCTGCGGGAACATATCAAATCATTGCCCGGGATAACAATGGATGCGGGTCAGACTCAGGTTCCGTCACACTAAGTGATCCTGACCCGATAGCTTTTTCATCCTCTTTTGAGGAACCATCCTGCAACTCCGGAGCCGATGGTGCAGTAACCCTTACAGGAACAGGCAGCAGCGAATCATATACCTATTCAATCGACAATGGTGTGACATTTCAGGTATCTCCTGTTTTCACTGGCCTTGCTGCAGGCATCTACAATGCTGCGGTTAAGGATACTTTTGGTTGTACTTCTGCTACTGAAGCAATAACAATCACCGAACCTGATCAGGTAACCTTTACTTTCTCAGAGTCAGATCCAAAATGTTCAGGTACATCAGATGGAGCAGTCATATTCACCGGAACCGGAGGCTCCGGTACTTATGAGTATTCAACCGATAATGGTGTCACCTTTCTCACCACATCGACCATAGCGGTGCTTTCAGCCGGTACTTATAACCTGGTCCTAAGAGATTCTGAAAATTGTCTTTCAGCACCTGCCACAACAACACTAACTGACCCACCGGCTGTGACACAAACAGCAGTTATTACTCCGGAAACATGTACCGACGCAGGTGATGCAACCATTACAATATCAGGCGCAGGCGGAACGGACAGTTTTTCATACTCGATAGACGGAGGTACGGTATTTCAGGCTTCCGGCAATTTCAACGGACTTTCCGCAGGAGATTTCGGAATCGTTACCAAAGACAGTAACGAGTGTCTGTCTGTTGTTCAATCTGAAACAATTCAACCTGTAACTGAAGTGGTCACAAACTTTACATCCGCTGACCCTTCAACATGTGAGCCGGGAAATGATGGAACCATAATACTAAGCGCAACAGGTGGAAGTGGCCCATACTCTTTTTCAAAGGACGATGGAACAACATTTGATCTGACAGGATCTTACACCGGACTTTCGGCAGGAAGTTTTACAGTAAGATCCAAAGACAACAACGGGTGCATCTCAGAACCTGTAACAGTAATACTGGAGCCACCATTTCAGGTTACAGTTAATTCAAATCTAACCGAACCTTCCTGTAACGGCGATATAGATGGTACTCTGCTCATCTCAGCGGCCGGCGGAAACGGTACCTATTCCTTTTCCATTGATAATGGTGTTTCTTTTCAGGTATCAGGGACTTTCTCTTCACTCGCAGCAGGTATTTATCAGGTCGTTGCTAAAGATGGTGCCGGTTGTGAGGGTGATTCATCAGTTGATTTAACAGAGCCTGAACCTGTTTCTTTTTCTGCAACACCGGATCAGGTAAGCTGTTTTGGATTTACCGATGGCACCATAGACATCATTGCTGCAGGCGGGAATGGCCCCTACCAGTATTCAATTGACAACGGACTCTCCTTCACAGCGACAGGTGCATTTATAAATCTGAGTCCGGACACCTATCAGGTAGTGGTGAGGGATATAAAAAACTGTCCGGCCGCTATTGAATCCGTTACAGTCACTGAACCCGATGTTGTAGGAGTTTCTGCAGTAAGTACCGATGTAACGTTATGTGATCCCGGCAACGATGGCGCTCTTACTGCTTCAGTTACGGGGGGAACGGCGCCATTTACCTTTTCACTGGATGGTACGACATTTCAATCCTCACCTATATTCACAGCACTGGATGCCGGTCTTTATACAATAATTGCACAAGATAGCAGAGGTTGCTCCGAATTCGCGGCTGCCACAGTCAATGCACCTTCAGGTCCGCTTTTCTTCTTTTCAGTAAAAGACCTAACCTGTTTTGAAGATAATTCAGGCGAAATAGGCATCACAGGATTTGGAGGAACAAGTCCCTTGCAATATTCATCAAATGGAGGAACTTCATTTCAATCTGGAGGCCTGTTTACCGGGTTGCAGGCCGGAGATTATACATTGGTGGTAAAAGATGCCAAAGAATGCAAATTTGAAATTCCCACTACTCTATTTCAGCCCAGCGAAATCATTCCTGCAGTTAGCAGCACCCCCGTATTGTGTAACGATGAAACCAACGCATCAATATCTGTAACAGCAACCGGGGGCGTGCTGCCGTATGAATTTTCTATCAACAATGGCTCAGATTACGAGGCATCTGGTAACTTCATCAACCTGCCGGCCGGAAGTTATAATGTGATTGTAAAGGATGGCAATAATTGTCTCTCCCAATCATCAGCGCTTGATTTGCTGAATCCACCCCTTCTTGAAATTTCCTCAGTCGTTACCAATGCAGGTTGCTCCAATGACAATGGTACTATTCAGTTAACGATTACGGGAGGCACAGCGCCGTTGGCTTATGAATTCAATAATAACCCTGCACCTTTCCCTTCAAACGGATTATTCACAGGATTATCTGAAGGAAGTTATCCGTTTAAGGTCACAGACGACCGTGGCTGTACTGAACAAGAAACTTTTGCAATCACGTTTCCGGGAAATATCGATGTAACAGCAGAAGGTACTGCCCCTGACTGCAATGGGAATGGTGACAATGGTTTGATTAGTGTTAATCTGACTACTGTTGGAAATTTTCAGGCAGGAATCAGCCATACACCGTCAGTTCCTCCTATAAGTTTTATTAACGTGACCAACGGAAGTTTTTCATTTAATAATCTCACAAACGGCACTTATGAAATTGTCGTCACCCATAACAGCCTTTGTCCTGTCACACTTCCGATCCTCATTACCGGTGGGCCTGATCCTGTAAGTTTTTCCGGAGAGACGATTGAAAAACTATGCTTTGAAGACAGGGCCTACATAAGACTTTCAGATATCAGAGGAAAAGCAGGTCTTAACTTTCTTGCAGAAATCACAGATGGCTCAGGCGTTTACAAATCTGTTGCCATACCTTTCGCAGCTGCTTCTGTTCCTTTTGAAATTGATATACCGGATGGCGGAGCTTTTCAGCTGATTCTGTCTCAGGATCAAAGTAGCGTTACACCATGTTCACAACCCAGAACTGCCCCTGCCCTTCCATTCACCATGAATGCTCCTGCATCGAAACTTGATACCGCGGAGGTTGTGACTAAAATCTCACTTCCTGATCTTCCCACAGGGTCGCTTTCAGGAAAGATTAAAGAGAGTCTTGAGGAGCCTTACGAAGCAAAACTTGAGCTTACATCCCCCAGGGAGGCGGGTCAAAGTTTCTCCACTGATTTTGAGGTTTTAACAAGAAATTCTGAAACCGGAGCCATAGACTTCTCCTACAATAAAATCTTTGCAGGCGGTTATACTTTTACACTCAGAGATTCCTTTGGCTGCGTCAAGACTTATGATCTTACTATTGACTTTAACCCGAATTTATTCATACCGAACATCTTTACTCCTGACGGAGATGGTGTTAATGAAGAGTTCTACATCAGAAATTTGCCTGCCAATTCAAGCCTTGAAATAACTGACCGGTGGGGACAGAAGATTTTTTCTTCGCCTAATTATTCCAATGACTGGAAAGCAAAAGGAATGCCGGACGGAGTTTATTTTTATAAACTTATTATTAGGAACAGAAATTATACCGGTTGGATTGAAGTCCTAACCGGCAAATAATTTTTGGGTAAAATTTTTATTTCTTAAGTCCCAGGTAGATAACCTCCGGAACAATACCAAGTTGCCTGCACTGGTCATGCAACAATTCAAAAGCGAATTCTTCCTGCTCAACCATTAATCCGGAAGCCTCAATTCTGGAGGGATAATCTTTCCCATAGCGACGCACATGGTCCTTCTGACCGAAAAGCCGCTCCCTTTCAGATTCATTTTTTACAGTTGCATCTTCAAAGGTTTTGTCAGGGACAGGAGCAAAAAATGGCACCTGGAGAATTGCCCGTCCTCCCGGACGAAGCACGCGTTTTATTTCACGCATAGCCATGAAGTCATCCTCGACATGTTCAAGAACATGATTACAAATTACAAATTCGAAAGTATTGTCAGGGAAAGGCATCCGGTGAATGTCCATTTTTACATCGGCCCATGGTGATTCCAAATCAGCAGTTACGTAACCTCCGCCATGCTGAATTCGGAAAGGTTTCAGAAAACATATTTCAGGTGCAATATGAAGTACATCTGTTTTTTTATTGAAAAAATCAGTCTGTGATTTTAAAAATCTGAAAATCAGTCTGTGTCTTTCGAGGGACAGACATCCAGGGCAAAGTGCATTTGAACGCGCCCTGAGTCTGCCATAAGGCAAAAAACGCCGATAGTGATTTCCACAAATTTCACAAACTGAACCTTCTCCCCGGAGAAACAATGATGCCAGCCTTAAGGCAGGAACGCTTAATGCCTGCAAGTACTTCCTTGGGACATTTCTCAGAATAAGAGAGATAAAATTTTTCACCGGCCACAAATGTAACCTTAACCATTTTTCTAAAAAAATCAGTCCGCTTTTCTGATTCCTCCGCCTGTTGAAGACTGAAGGTTGGTTTTATGAGGATTACCTCTGTACCTTAAGTTTGAAGCTGTGGAAATATCTGCCTCAAGTGATTCCATGGCCTGCACTTTTACGCCTGCTGCAGTTCTGGCCTTTACTATTACCTTGTTTGCTATTAACCCGTTGGCGTCAACCATGCCACTCGTTGATGCATCAATATAGAGTTCACCTGATTTTCCGGTAACAATAACCTGACCGGCTGTAGCGCAATCAATATTTAGACTTCGGCATTTGACTTCTACTTCTATTACAGATGCCGTATTTACCTGGAGTTCAAGCGTCTCTGCCTGAAGCGGTTCTGAAGAAAAAACATTACATGCACCGGAACAGTTTATGCTGTTCAGTTCCACATATGTAATTGTAATATTTACCTCAGCACGCGTTTTTAATACAGGAGAACCAAGATGAATACGTAAATTTTTCCCGGCTACAAAGGTTTTAACCTCTGAGGATGAAAATCCCGTTGATTCAATTTTAACAGAATTTACGGATCCTCTAACCAATTTAACATCTGCAGGTCCGGAAACACTGACCGAATTAAATGGCTCTACTTTTCTAACGGAAGTCTCTTGAGTATGACCTGCAAAAGGCGCCAGAAGTAAAACGATAGAAAAGGTTACAATCTGAGTCATTTTTTGATGTATTTTTATGAAAGACCATTAGAATTCTCTCCGGTTGCATACCGCCGGTCCGAAATCCCTTATTATTTACAAATTTCGTTTAAATTGTATCGAATTTAGAACAATCCAGCATGAAGGCACAACTGAATATGCTTATCAATCTGGCTACTAGCGACACAAAAGTAAGTGAACGCGAAGCCAAAGTTTTGAGAATCATCGCAAGGGTAAATGATATATCCGAAGCTGATTTTGATGAAATGCTTAAAAGGCCATCCCCCGTGGAGCAAATGAGCGGCTTGTCTGAAACACAGAAGTTTGAAATTCTTTACCTCATGATTCAGCTTATGAAGGTAGACGGGCAGGTCTTTAAAAGCGAAATAGAATTTTGTGAAAAAGCTGCAGAGAAACTAGGCTACCGCAAAGAGGTGATCCGTGAATTATCAGCAGGCATCTACAGTGATCCAAGCATCACAAGCAACAGGTTTCTGCTGATGAATAAAGCCGCAAAGTTTCTTGTCTGATCAGGACTAGGCCTTAACAAGTTCAATAACTGTTAACTCAGGCGGTATTCCAACCCGGCCCGGATATGCCAGATAGCCGTAACCACGATTCACATAAAGGTGCTGAGGTCCGGTTTGATACAATCCTGCCCATTGCTTGTAAATATATTGTGAAGGGCTCCATTTAATACCACCGGCTTCTATCCCGAACTGAAAGCCATGGGTATGTCCTGAAAGCGTTAAATGTATCAATTCTTCAGCTTTTCTAACCTCTGCATCCCAATGACTCGGATCGTGAGATAACAACAGCCTAAAATCAGACTCTTCTGTATTAAGGATAGCCTCCTTCAGATTTCCATATTTGGCAAATCTGCCTGCTCCCCAGTTCTCGACTCCGATAATCCGAAGCTTGGCACCATCAAGGTTGAGTTTTCTGTTTGCATTCATTAACAAATCAAATCCCAGTGCATCATGAACATCCATCATGTCTCTGAAATTTTTTGATTTTGCCTCTTTGGAGGGCCACGATTTATAATCTCCGTAATCGTGATTTCCTGTAACAGAATAAACACCAAGCGGAGCTTTAAACTTGCTGAAAACAGAGACATAATCAATTGCCTCGGAAGTTTCATTATTCACAAGGTCACCAGTAAATGCAATTAAATCAGGCTTTTCCTGCATTAATAAATCCACACCACCACTTACCGCCGTCTTATTCCAGAAACTTCCAGAATGAATATCGGAAATCTGACCTATGCGAAGGCCGTGAAGTGCTGATGGAAGACCTTTTACCGGAATGCGAACATTGCGAAGCCTGTAATCATGTGCACCGGATGTAATCCCAAAAACAAATCCACCCAATGGCAATGAGGAAACTGCCAAAGCTGCCTTTGAGATAAATTCGGACCGATTCATTAGCCCTTCCTCTGAAACTGTGGATCTGGGGTAAAAATGATCCGAAATCCATTGAAATATCCTGAAGATATCTCCGGCCAAAAGTACCAGCACACCGGTGATTTTTGAAAGATAGGTGGCCATCAGGGCGGTGATAACCCAGTTTCTGAAATTCGCTGAATACTTGTAAGGATCATCAAAAATCCACCAAAGCATAGCCAGTATGCTTAAAATGGTTGGAACCCAGAAAATGATCCGTACCCATCTGGCTGCAGATTCGGATGACCGCATTGTTACTCCAATGATTGCCTGATAGAAATAGAAATCAATCAGAAGAAAAAACAGAATGAAAAAAAATGCAGCCATAATCCGGATCCGTAGCATCAATTATTCCAAGGTCTCGGCTTTAGCCTTGCCAAAAACTTTCTCATTGATTTTGTAGATAATCAGATACATTACCGGCACAAGGAACAAGGTCAGGAAAGTGCCGAAAATCAAACCAAAAATCATTGTCCACGAAAGCGGTCCCCAGAATTTCACATTGTCACCGCCGAAGAAAATTTTAGGTTCAAACTCAGTGAAGAGGGAAACAAAATCAATGTTGAATCCGACTGCCAGAGGGATCAATCCAAGTGTTGCAGCCATGGCGGTAAGTAAAACAGGAGTCATCCGCGTTCTGGCTGCCTCCGAAATAGCTTCCTTTACAGGAACGCCTCGTGACAACAAAAGATCAGTAAACTCAACCAGCAAGATTCCGTTGCGCACTACAATTCCGGCCAGTGCCATTATACCCACTCCTGACATCACAATTGAAATCTGCATCTTAAACAGTGAGAAGCCAATCAGAACTCCGATTACGCTGAATACAATTTCCATCAAAATAATAACAGGCTTGC
>JBMTCO010000038.1:0-20543 GCA_049430945.1 Cyclobacteriaceae bacterium | reverse complement strand
TCTTAAAAAGGCATGTCAGCTCAGTGATTTTAAGTCTGCACTGATAGACTCAGCGGTTTATCTCGCCTATTTTCTGATGGCGCTTCCAGCAGGTTTTGTCATGAAGAAGTATGGATACAAAAAAGGGATTCTGTCAGGTCTGCTTTTGTATGCTGCAGGCGCTCTTTTATTTCTGCCTGCTGCCGAAACAAGAACCTATGCTCTTTTTCTGACAGCTCTTTTTGTGATTGCTTCCGGTTGCGCATTTCTTGAAACAGCCGCCAATCCTTATGTCACCCTGCTTGGAGAACCTGAAACAGGCGCTATGAGACTTAACCTGGCACAGGCATTTAATGGCTTCGGAGCTTTCATCGCACCGTATGCCGGGGGACTCTGGATTCTGAGCGGCGTGGAATATTCATCAGAGGAGCTGAAAGCGCTCTCACCTGTTGCTCTTGAACAATATCTGCAATCAGAAGCAGATGCCGTACGGTTACCTTACCTGATTATTTCCGTTGTAGTTCTTGCTGTTGCGTTTATTATCCTGCGTACACCCATGCCGGAATCAGCTGTAGCGGGTTCCGGAAAATCCGGCTCATTATTCAGATCATTCAGACATCGTCAGCTTCGCGGCGGAGTATTGGCTCAGTTTTTTTATGTCGGCGCCCAGGTCTGTGTCACAAGTTTTTTCATCCGATTTGCAGGTCATGCTTCAGATATTCCTGAAAAGGAGGCAGCCTTCTGGTTAAGCATGGCAATGCTTGGCTTTATGGCCGGAAGATTTGCAGGTACATATTTGCTGCGATTTATATCCGCAGGAAAACTGCTTGCAATCTATTCGGTTGCATGCATGGTTTTACTTGTTTCAGCATCGCTTTTGAAAGGAGAAATGGCGGTCAGGTTACTCATGCTTGTGCCTTTTTTTGAATCCATTATGTTCCCGACAATTTTTTCGCTGGCCATAAAAGACCTGCGCGAGGATACAGAAATGGGAAGTTCGCTGGTGGTCATGGCCATTGCCGGCGGTGCATTTTTCCCGCTTGTCATGGGATATATTTCCGACCTATTTCACATTCAGTGGGCCTATCTTGTTCCGGTAATTTGTTTTGTCGTTGTTGCATGGTACGGGTGGAAGGGTCATATCCCCGCAGCCACGGATGAAACTCCAACTGCCGGTTAACATGAAAAGATTTTGTTTCGCTCTTGATCTCAAATCCGATCCGGTACTGATCGATGAATACAAGAAACATCATGACCGGATCTGGCCGGAAATTGCCGCCTCTATTCGGGATGCAGGAATTCTGGATATGGAAATCTGGCTTGTTGAAAACAGGCTATTCATGATTATGGATACAGCAGATACATTTTCTTTTGAACGAAAGGCAGAAATGGATTTATCCAATCTGAAAAGCCGGGCGTGGGAAGAATTGATGTGGAAATATCAGCAAGCTCTCCCCACTGCAAAGCCGGGAGAGAAGTGGATACTTATGGATAAAATATTTGACCTGAGAAAACAGTAAGCAATGCGCACAGGTTTATTTGTTCCGTGTTTTGTAGATCAGTTTTACCCGCGGGTAGCCATTGCGGCTCTGGAGTTCCTTGAAAAAATGGGTTACAAAGTGGAATATGTCAGAGATCAGACTTGCTGCGGACAGCCACTTGCAAATTCAGGGTTTGAAAAAGAAAGTACCGGTGCGGCCCAAACCTTTATCAGGAATTTTTCAGAATTTGATTCAGTTGTATCACTGTCGGCGAGTTGCACACATCACGTAAGGCACCACTTTGATTTTATTGCTCGGGACGAGGAGGTAATCAGGGTACGGCAAAATATTTATGAGTTGTCTGAATTTATTTCCCAAAAAATTACACTTGATCTTCCGGAAGTATATTTTCCGCACCGGGTTGGCTTGCACCAGAGTTGTCATGGACTCAGAGGACTGAGACTTGCGTCCGGTTCAGAGCGTGTGGTAAATTCGTTTAATACAGTTGCTGATTTGTTAAGGAAAGTAAAAGGATTGCAATTGGTTGAACTTGCCCGTCCTGATGAATGTTGCGGGTTTGGCGGAACTTTTGCGGTAAAAGAGGAAGCCGTTAGTGTCATGATGGGGAATGACCGCATTGCAGATCATATAAACTCAGGTGCAGAGTATATAACAGGTGCTGATGTTTCCTGTCTGATGCATCTGGACGGACTAATCAGTCGTCAGCGACTTAATCTGAGAACTGTTCATTTTGTGGAAATATTAAACGATTCGGTTAAATGAGTCATTCCCGTTTGGCAGAAAAGTTTATCAGTGACCGGGCGCGTGCCGGGTGGCATGATGAAACCCTGTGGATGGTCAGAACAAAGCGGGACAAGGAAGTCAAAAAAATTGAAGAGTGGGAGCAGCTTCGAACCATTGCTTCAGATATTAAAGACCATACCCTTTCCCGGCTTGATTATTATCTGGAGCAGTTTGAGTCAGCAGCAACTGAAAATGGAATTATAGTTCACTGGGCTGCAGATGCGGAAGAACACAACAAGATTATTTTTCAGATTCTTAAGAATAAAGGATTCACCCGCGTTGTTAAAAGTAAAAGTATTCTTACAGAGGAATGTCATCTGAATCCTTATCTGGAAGAAAGAGGAATTGAAGTAGTTGATACCGATTTGGGTGAGCGTATTGTTCAGTTTGCCGGGCAACCGCCCAGTCATATTGTTTTACCGGCCATCCATCTTAAGAAAAGGGAAATCAGTAAGATTTTTAATAAAGAACTTGGGACAGAAGCAGGTAATGAAGATCCTGAATATCTGACCCGTGCTGCAAGAACTCATCTGCGCGGAAAATTTTTAAATGCGCAGGCAGCGGTTACCGGAGTGAATTTTGCTATTGCAGAGACAGGTGGTTTTGTTGTTTGCACAAATGAGGGGAACGCTGATATGGGCGTACACCTGGCGCAGGTACATATTGCCAGCATGGGTATTGAGAAGATTATTCCTGCAGCAAAACACCTTGGAGTTTTTACCAGGATTCTTGCACGCAGCGCGACAGGACAGCCGGTAACGGTTTATACTTCACATTTTCATCGACCACGGCCGGGCCGGGAGATTCATGTTGTTATTGTGGATAACGGACGGACCGGGCAGCTTGGGCGGGAAAAATTTCGAAGCAGTCTGAAGTGTATCCGTTGCGGGGCGTGTATGAACACCTGCCCCATTTACCGGCGCAGCGGAGGCTACAGTTATAATGCGGCAGTACCGGGGCCAATAGGATCAATTTTATCTCCCGGCACAGATCTTAAGAAATACAGCTCGCTGCCATTTGCGAGTACTCTGTGCGGTTCCTGTTCTGATGTCTGCCCGGTTCGCATCAATATCCATGAGCAACTCTATTTCTGGAGACAAGTAATTGTGCAGAGCGGAAAAGTTTCGCATTTGCAGCGAATGATGATCAAGCTGGCGGGAGTGGCCATGCGATACCCGGGAATTTACAGAGCTATTTCAGGAGTTGCAGGACTTATACCTCTCAGGATTTTTAATTTGATGAAAAATCCTTGGACCCGACAGAGAGAATTGCCTGTTATGCCTCCCATGACCTTCAGAAAATGGTTTGAAAAAAACAGAACCAAATGATGAGAGCCAGAGAAACCATTCTTGGAAAAATTCGCGCCCTTCGTCTTGAAGCGTTTCCGGAACCGGAGGTGCCATTATTTGGAACCTCGGATGATGAAGAATTAAGGTTCAGGCAGGCATTGTATTCAGCAGGAGCAGAAATCATTGAAGCCGGGGAGACAAAAGTTCCTGAATTTATAAAAGAGATCTTTCCATCAGGCCAGATCATTGCCTGTGATCATTTATTACTGGAAGGGATTATGTCTCTTTCTGAACTGAGAGATTCTATTGAAGCTGTGCCGATCACTGCCGGAATAATTCAGGCTGAATTTGGTGTTGCCGAAAATGGAGCATTGTGGATTTCACAAGATAGTCTTACAACACCTGCGTTTCCCTTCATAGTTGAACATCTTGTTGTGTTACTTAAAAAGGGAAATATCTGCAGTAACATGCACGGGGCGTATGAAAAAATATCTCTCCGGGATGCTCCTTTTGGTTTATTCATCGCCGGGCCCTCAAAAACAGCGGATATAGAACAGTCGCTGGTAATTGGCGCACATGGTCCGCTAAGCCTCACATTGGTGATTACCTCCTGAACCTTTCAATTTTATTTATTGTTTCGCTTTTCATTAAAAATTTAAATAATTAAAATTAATCAATTTGAATATTTGCTACATTAAATTAAATTTAAATCATAAAATATAAGTTTTATGAAAATAATTTTCAGATCATTCGTAATGGTGAGTTTCTATGTGGTGCTTGCAGGATTTTTATCCTCAGCAGTCTGTGATGGCAAAGATGAGCTTGATTGTGCGGCGCTTACATCAAAGTATGCAACAAAGGCGCAGGAAATCGCAAATTCAATCTCCAATGGCGGTCAATTGGATTGCAACGACCTTTCAGACTTGTACAATGAGTTTTTTGATTTACTCAGAAAGGGAAAGAACTGCGAAAACATCAAAACAGCCATTCAGGCTGCCGGTTTCAGTTCAGTAGATGATTTCATTGCAGAGTACGAGGTTGTACTTTCGGATATTGGATGCTGATAATATTGAGTCCTTCATAAAAAAAGCGGTATGTGCCGCTTTTTTTATTTCTGCTTTACTGATTGAGCAAATGAATCAGAGTTTTATTGGAGTAAAGCTGGTACTTGCCCGATTGTTTATTTTCAACAAATCCTTCTTCTTCAAGTTTTTTCAGATACCGGGTTGCAGTGGTGTAATGGATATTAAGTTTCGCCGATAATCGTAATGGGGAAATCACAGGCAGGTGGAAAATGGCATCTACAAGATCAGGCATAAAAATCTGCGCACATTTTTCTTTTATTTCTTCGGTAGTGCGGTAGTAAAGCCCGAGTATTTTTTCAAGTCTGTCTTTAGTTTCCTTTGCCTGAATGCTGATTCCATGAAGCATGAATTTTACATAAGGGCACCAGTCGCCCTGCAGTACTGCCTCCTGGTACAGCCGCATGGACACATCAATATTTTTCTTCAGGTGTTGGCTGAACATTAAAATGGGCTCAGTCATCAATCCGGAACGAATCATTAGAATCTGAAACAAAGCACGGGATGTGCGAGAACCACCCTCAGACAATGGTCTGATTGAATCAAATCGTGCAGCTGCGATGATACAGCGGACAAGTGGATCATAAGACGGATCATCATCTGTAATAAACTGCTCGAGTTCATTTGTTAATTCATTAACCTTTCCATGGTCAGGAAATTGATTAAGTTGAAAAGGGGCCGAAAGTCTTGGAGGAGTTATGCCGTTGGTACGAATTACTTCAGAGCTTTTATCGGACCAGACCTTTAGAAGATCCTGAAGGATATGCTCGTTATTTTTCTTCGTTAAGACAGCATCTCCTCCGCCGACCAATACATTTCTGTATTGGAATACCTGTCGGATTTCAAAAGATTGTTCCGAATCATTCAGCAGTTGGTTTTCCAGGATGGTTTCACGGGAGAAGCTGAAACCATCGAGCCATAAACTGTCGGTGGCTTCAAGGAGAAACATTGGGCCGATCAGACCGGGATTGGTTCTGAATACGGCGGTAAAACCTTTCAATTCGCCGAGTTCTGCTCTTGACTTCACCAGCCATGGCATCAGTGAATCTGTGCTGTAGGGAGATTTGAAAGGAAGCTGAGGCAGATTTGCAACGGATGATATTGGACGTGGCATTGATTGTAGATGCTTTGACGAAAATTATCTTTTAATGCTGGAAGCCCCTGCTCATAGCTCATTAGGAATTCATTAGAATCATTTCGTAGGATATTTTGTACCATTTTGAGAATGAGTTTAGAAATTGAAAAAGTATGGTTCAAACACTTAATTTGACGGTAAGGCCTTGTACAGGGCCTGAAAAAGGGAAATTTCAGTAATTTTGCGATGTTTTTCATTTCGGGATGTAGCACAGCCCGGCTAGTGCGCTACGTTCGGGACGTAGAGGTCGCTGGTTCGAATCCAGTCATCCCGACTCTCAAAACAATGGCCATCAGACTTTGGTTTGCTGGCCTTTTTCTTTTGCCGGGATTTTGACTTTACAGATCAGTCTTTTTTTGAGCTCACCCTACCGGGTTGAATCATAAATTGGTCTCCGAACAATCATTTGTGATTTTAACTCAATTGATATAAAAATTAACCATCAAAATGATTTTTCATATAAAATATTCAAAATTAGATTAAAAAAATACCCAGTATTTTAAATTTTAAATAAAAAAATCAAAATGTATGGTTAAAAATAAACCAATGAATCATATTTGGTGCAAATAGAGACTTATGAGCAAACCAAAAACCCGGTGGATTGTAATTTTTGTGATTCTGACCGCCTTACAACTTATTTCCTTGAGTTATTCCTCAAGCCCTGATTTTACAGCTGATGAGGGATTTGATAAATCAGACACGGCCTGGCTGCTGGTGGCAACAGCCATGGTTTTATTTATGACCCCCGGTCTGAGTTTTTTTTACGGAGGGATGGTCAGTGTAAAAAATGTAATCTCTACGATGCTTCAGAGTTTTATTGCGTTGGGTGTAATCAGTCTGTTATGGTTTTTGGTTGGATTCAGCCTTTGCTTTGGCGATAGCATCGGAGGTTTGATCGGAAACCCTGCCACTTTTTTTGCTTTCAAAAATGTAGGATTGGCAACGCATCCATTGCTTTCTCCCACAGTACCGCTCATGTTGTTTGCATTCTTTCAGTTAAAATTTGCAATCATCACACCGGCTCTGATTACGGGAAGCTTTGCTGAGCGTGTAAAGTTTACTGCCTATCTGATTTTCATGTGTTTGTTTACCATTCTGATTTATGCACCACTTGCACACTGGACATGGCATCCTGAGGGTTTTTTGCGCAAGCTTGGTGTGCTGGATTTTGCCGGCGGAACAGTAGTTCATATGTCAGCAGGATTTGCAGCGCTCGCAGGTGCATATGTTCTTGGAAAGCGGGAAAACAGTTTTCATACGCCGGCCAACATTCCTTTCATTATTCTGGGAACCGGAATGCTCTGGTTTGGCTGGTTTGGTTTTAATGCAGGTTCAGCCTTATCCTCAAGTACACTTGCAGTTCTGGCTTTCGGTACTACAAATATGGCGGCTGCATCGGCACTCATCACCTGGGTCATGTTTGATGCGCTGGTCGGAAGAAAGATTACTGCTATGAGCGCCTGCATTGGCGCAGTTGTAGGCTTAGTGGCCATCACGCCTGCTGCAGGCTTTGTAACCATCGGTCAAAGCGTTTTCATAGGCTTCGCTGCTGCAATTATTTCTAACCTTGCTGTCTATTATAAACAAAAAACCTCCCTCGATGATACCCTTGATGTGTTTCCCTGCCATGGGGTTGGAGGCATTACCGGAATGATACTCACGGCTGTTTTTGCAAAAGACGTGGGACTTGTCTATGGTCAGACAACAACATTTTTATATCATCTGCTTGCGTTGGCCATAGTTGGTGTCTTTACTTTCGGAGGTTCCTATTTGATTTTCAAGCTGACAAATCTCATCATCAGTCTGCGTGTATCACCTGAGGAAGAGAAACTTGGGCTTGACATCTCGCAGCACCACGAAAAACTTCAGGCTGGCTGATTATAAACCGGGAATTACAGATGTTGTAAAAGAGTTCCGCCATTTTGAACATTAATTAAAATTTATCTCAGAGGAAGGTGAAAGATTATAAAAAACTTTTTGGTGCTTCGGCGGAAGAGCTTGTTCAAATAGTAAAGGAACTTGAGGCTGATCGCAATGAGAAGCAAAGGCGGCTGCAGATCGCTGTGGCCCGTTTGAATCGAGCAAGAGGCAAAGTCAGAAGTCAGCAGGAAATTCTTAAAAGGTTAAGAGCCCGTGTTGTTGAACTGACTCCTTCAGGAAATGGGTAAACTTTAATGGCCTTAAAGGAATTCCGTTTGCAGGCTTGCCGGATTCGGGTATTTTGCATTTCAAAAAAATCTGACCATGAGACCCATCATTATTTTTATTCTTTTTTCAGCTACTTTCTGCTTTGCTCAAAAAACACGGCAGGAGGTTTTAAAGGCCATTGACAGTAAAGCAGCTTATTATTCTGGAGCTGCCAAGCAAATATGGAACTTTGCAGAAGTAGGTTATAAAGAAGAAAAAAGTTCAGCGTTGCTTCAGCAGCTATTACGTGAGGCCGGGTTTTCAGTTCAATCCGGAGTTGCAGGAATGCCCACTGCATTTATTGCCACTGCAGGGACAGGCAAACCTGTGATCGGCATTCTTGGAGAGTTTGATGCGCTGCCTGGTATTTCTCAGGCGGCAGAACCGGAGAAAAAACCAATCCCTGATCAAAAGGCAGGGCATGCATGTGGCCATCATTTGTTTGGCGTTGCATCGGCGGCCTCAGCGATTGAAGTCAAAAACTGGCTCAACGCAAATAAAAAGTCAGGCACAATTCGTTTTTACGGAACACCGGCAGAGGAGGGAGGCAGCGGTAAGGTGTATATGGTACGGGAAGGATTATTCAGTGATGTGGATGTTGTATTGAACTGGCACCCCGGTGATGCGAACGACGCTTCTCCTTCAGGGTCACTCGCAAATAAAACAGGAAAGTTCAGATTTTACGGAACAGCGTCGCATGCCGCAGTTGCTCCTGAGCGCGGTCGTTCTGCACTGGATGCTGTGGAAGCAATGAACATTATGGTAAATATGATGCGAGAGCATGTCAACGAAAGATCACGCATTCATTATGTGATTACCCGGGGGGGTGAAGCCCCCAATGTAGTTCCTGCCTATGCTGAGGTTTATTATTATGTGCGTCACCCTCAGCGCAGTGAGGTAAAAGATATGTGGGAACGATTGGTTCGGATTGCCAATGGTGCTGCCCTTGGAACAGATACCAGGGTTGAAATTGAAATTACAGGTGGTGTACATGAATTACTGCCAAACGAAGTTCTATCGGAGGTCATGCTGAAAAATCTGAATGAAGTCGGAGGGTTTACCTATAACGATGAAGAGCGGGCATTTGCAGAAAAAATTCAAAAAACATTACAGGGTGATTTGCCTCTGCTGAGTCGTACTGCTTCGATTGGCAAGTCAAGAAAGGCAACGGAGGCGGGCTCAACCGATGTGGGTGATGTGAGCTGGGTTGTACCAACTATAGGTCTGAGCACTGCGACATGGGTGCCCGGCACCCCTCCTCACAGTTGGCAGGCAGTTGCAGCCGGCGGCACCTCCATAGGGAGCAGGGGCATGATGCTGGCAGCGAAGACCATGGCACTTACTGCATTGGATTTATTTTCTGATCCTCTGAAAATTGAAGCAGGTCGCAAAGAATTCAATGAGAAAAGAGGGGCGGATTTTAAGTACGAGGCACTCATAGGTGACCGCAAACCTGCCCTTAATTACAGAGATTAACACTTATCACGGTTTACCGGACATTGATTCAGGAATAACCTGAGGGACCTGAATTCATTTTTCTATTTTTGTGCCCCATGAGTTTTGTTCACCCGCTGTTTCTGTGGGCGTTAACGACGCTTTCTGTTCCAGTTATTATTCATCTGTTTAATTTCCGGCGCACCAGGAAAGTATTTTTTTCCAACACCCGGCTTTTACAGATTGTACAGGAGGCAAGTTCCAGAAAGAGAAAAATAAGGCATTTGCTTGTTCTGGCATCCAGGATGTTATTTCTGTTTTTTCTTGTTTTAACATTTGCACAGCCATTCATACCTGCTGCTGAAGACACCGCAGCTGTCAAAAAGGTTGTATTGTACATAGATAATTCCCGAAGCATGACTGTTCAAATGCCGAATAAGGCACGTGCACTTGATCATGCAATTTCCTACGCCCGTGCGGTGGTTGAAATTTTTCCCCGGGATACAAGATATCTGTTGCTTACCAATGATTTTTACGATGCACCTGTTTTCAGATCGGCTTCAGAGACCCTTGAAAAACTGGCTCAGGTCCGAACATCGTCGGCCTCAAGAAATTTTAATGAAATCAGCAGAAAGTTAGCCCGGGAACCACTCGCTGATCTTTTTTATTTTTCTGATTTTCAGAGGTCGACCACAGGAATTATTTCCGGTGCAGATTCTTCCCGTTTATATGGATTTATTCCAATTCAGCCTGCCTCCGCAGGAAATGTTTATGTGGATTCAGCGGCCTTTGAGAATCCTTATCTGATCAAAGGTGAAAAAACCCGTCTGACGATCTGGCTTCGAAACGACAGCCGCGAAGCAGTGGATCAGTTAAATGTCCGGGTAACGACAGGCAATACGCTAACTGCAGCTTCCACCGTCTCGCTCTCTCCTTTGGGTATGACACCGGTTGTGATTGATGTCAATCCCTCTGACCGGGCCCAGGCAATGAAAGTGACCATTCAGGACTTCCCGGTCGGATATGACAATGAGTTTTTTCTTACGGCCCTGCCATTGCCCAGGCTACAGGTGGTTCACATTTATGAAGGAAACACTGGTCCTTATATCAGGGAAGTGTTTGGCAACAGAGAATTATTTAATGTGTCGTCCCGTCCTGTTTCCAGTATGAGTTTTGACATGCTGGATAAGGCTGATCTTATAGTAATGGAAGGCATTAACAAAAATATTACGGCACTTCAACGACACTTCGAAGACCGGAAAGATCAGAAGATACTTTTCATTCCTTCAGAAAATCCTGATACCGGAATGATTTCAGAATTATTCAATCTCACCATCACAAAACCTGCAACCACGGCCCGGCTATTAATTGAGGTGCCTTCTTCAGGTGATCCGTTTTTTGAAAATGTTTTTGAATCGCGTACTGATGATCTAAGGATGCCTGAGGCGTCAGCGGTTATTAACTGGCCTGTGGATCGCTCGGCAATACTTCGGTTTAAGGATGGAAAACCTTTACTCTCAAGGTTTGGAAATTATTTTCTGCTGGCATCACCACTGGCGTCTGCAAATACAAACCTTGCCACACATGCCATCTTTGTTCCTGTGATGTACCGCATTGCTGCTGCATCGAGGTCAAGGCAACTTAAGCCTTATCATTTTGTGAACAATGCACTTATTGATTTGCCTCTTGACTCTGCTGCGGGGTCGGAATTTCCGGTGAAACTCACGGGTCCGGGCGATGTGGTTCCTCAGCAGCGTATTGCTGACGGAAGGATGATCATTGATGTGCCTCCTTCGTTGCCCGGAGCGGGCAATTATTATGCATTGCGTAATCGTGATACGCTGGGTATAATTTCCCTTAATATGCCCAGATCAGAGTCCATGATGGCGTATATCGGGCCTGATGAGCTTTCCAAATTGGCAGGAAACATGCCAAATGCAAGAGTTTTTCAGGGAGGAACCCTTCAGACTTTCAGTAAAGGGATAAAAGAAAGATATTTGGGGATTCCTTTATGGAAATACTGTCTGATCCTTTCTTTGGTGTTTTTCTTCACAGAAGTCCTTTTATTGAGGGTTTTCAAAGCCGGAGCAGATGCAGGGAAGCCAATGCGCTCTTAAAACCAAACCACTCCTGATATGAAGATACTGCTTCAGAATCCGCTGATACTGGATAAAAGATCAGACTGGCACAAAAAGAAAAGGAATGTACTTATTCAGGGAGGAAAAATTCTTGAAATCGGAGACAAAACATATGCTGCTGACCGAATTATTGATGCGGATGGAATGATTCTTTCACCGGGATGGTTTGATCTTGGTTCTGTGGCGGGTGATCCCGGACTTGAACATCGAGAAGACATCAGCTCCTTGTCAAAAGCTGCTCAGGCAGGAGGGTTTACTGAACTTGCAGTGTTGCCAAATACAAATCCTGCCGTTCAAACTAAAAATGATATTGCCTATTTGACAAGAAAAAATGATTCAAGGCTTGTTCAGATCCACGCCATTGCTTCTGTAACGCGAAATAATAAAGGTGAGGAAATGACGGAGATGATTGATCTGCATGAAGGCGGTGCCATTGCTTTCAGTGATGGGCTTAAGTCACTTCATCATACCGATATTTTTCTCAAGACACTTCAGTACCTGAAAAACTTTGATGGATTGCTGATTGATCATCCCCATGATCACTGGCTAGATTTGTTCGGACAGATGAATGAAGGTGCTATAAGTGCTTCTCTGGGGCTGAAGGGTATGCCTGAATTGTCTGAAGAAATTACAGCCTCTCGTAACCTTCGGCTTTTAGGTTACAGCCGAAGCAGGCTTCATCTTTTACATGTTTCATCACCCGGTGTACTAGACCTGGTAAGGTCTGCAGTGAAGAAGGGTCTGCAGGTTACATGTGATGTAACTTCCTATCAGCCACTGTCAGAGGATGCACTTCTTACAGATTTTAATACGAACTATAAAGTTTCGCCTCCGCTCAGAGAGCAATCATCCAACGAAAAACTGATAAAGGGATTGAAGGACGGAACCATTGGTATAATTTCTTCGGGCCATCGTCCGGTGGATGATGAAAGTAAAGTTGTGGAGTTTGATCAGGCAGAGCCCGGGATAATTAATCTGCAGACTTTTGCCAGCCAGCTTGTTCAGTTGTCCGATGAAATTCCCTGGGAAGATCTGATTGAGAAGGTAACCATTGCACCCCGGCAGTTGCTGAGGATTGAGCTTCCTGTAATAGAAGATGGCGCACGTGCGAATCTTACATTGCTGGATCCTTCACGGAAGTGGGTATTCAACAGCGAAAACAATCAGTCAAAGTCTGCAAATTCTCCCTGGCTTGGTTCGGAGCTGAAGGGGAAGGTTGTGGCGGTCTTCAATAACTCCAAACATTGGTTTGATGCCTGAACTTAAAAAGGTCTCTCCGCTGGTTAGGGTGATGGCCCGTTATGGAATTCTGTCAGGAGTGATTGGAACCATCGCTGTAATTATTTTTTTCTATATCGGAAAGCATCCCTTCTGGATTTTTCCGCTGTTTGATCCGAGGGTTCTTTTAATAGCCATATTTCTTGTATTCGGGTTAAAGGAAGTCAGAGACTACTTCCAGAGTGGCGTGTTATATTTCTGGCAGGGTCTGTCCGGTAGTTTGGTTTTTCTGGCTGTGATGTCTGTGACTGGATATATCGGGATTATGATTTTTGGGACATGGGAATCCGGTTTTATAAAGATGTACATCACCCAAGGGCTTGAACAAATCAATAATATTCCCCCCGACAGTGCAGACGAGATTGGAAAATCTGCGATTGAAGAAGTCCGAAAAACCATACATGATACCACCGTTGCCTGGATGGCGAAGCGCTATGCTGTTCAGACTTATTTATTCGGTTTTTTTATTGCGGTTATTATATCTGTAGTTTTGAGAAGACAACCTAAATCTGATTTATAAAATGGAAAAATTTGAAACCACCGCTTTGTCGGCCCGTCAGGTAGGACTAAAATATGGCCTGATTCTCGGATTAATTTCAGTCGCCTATTTCATGGTTCTGGTGTTATCCGGAATAAATACGGCTGACGGATGGGTTCGCTGGTCCGGATTTATCTTCAATGGGGCGCTGGTTGTTCTGGGACAGATTTATTTCAGACAAAATGGTGATGGCTACATGAGCTATGGCCAGGGCATGGGTATTGCATTCTGGATAGCATTGGTTTCATCTGTCATTTCCTCAGGGTTCACTGTCCTGTATCTCACGGTAATTGATCCTGATTTTGCACAGGTGATTCAGGATGCGCAGATGGAGGCCATGTCGGATCAGGGGCTTACCGACGAGCAGATTGAGCAGGGAATGAAGATGGCGGCTAAGTTCACAACGCCACCTATGTTGTTTATTTTTGGAATGCTTGGAGGAATTTTCAGCACAATGCTGATTTCTCTTATCGCAACATTATTTACGAGAAAAGAAAATCCAAATATGCCGGAGTAACCGGTTATTGAATGAAGGATCTTTCAATTATTGTCCCGGCCAAAGACGAGGCTGATTCATTGCCGGAACTTACCGCATGGATTGATCGGGTGATCCGTTCCAATGGATGGACATACGAAGTGATTATCATTGATGACGGCAGCGAGGATCACACCTGGGAAACAATAAAAAAAATTTCGGCCGGTAACCAGGCAGTAAAGGGTATCCGGTTTAATAGGAATTTCGGAAAGTCAGCAGCGCTTCACACGGGGTTTGGTGAGTCGGAAGGTGCGGTTGTTATTACAATGGATGCAGACCTTCAGGATAGTCCTGATGAAATTCCTGCACTTCGGGAGATGATCCTCCATGAGGGTTTTGATCTTGTCAGTGGCTGGAAGCGAAAGCGTCATGATCCGCTTACCAAGACATTGCCATCTAAATTCTTTAATCTGGTCACCCGGAAGATTTCAGGAATTGATTTGCATGATTTCAACTGTGGGTTGAAGGCTTACCGATCTGCTGTCGTAAAAAACATCACAGTTTACGGGGAGATGCACCGATACATACCACTTATTGCCAAGTGGGCCGGATTCGGCAAGATAGGGGAGAAGGAGGTAGATCACCGGGAGCGAAAGTTTGGTAAAAGTAAATACGGTTGGGAGCGTATGATGCGAGGATTTCTGGACTTACTAACCATTACGCTGATTGGAAAATTCATTCAGAGGCCAATGCATTTTTTCGGAACACTTGGAGTACTTTCATTTCTTGCCGGACTTGGGTTTACAATGAGCCTTGTGTGGCAAAAGATTGACAGCGTATTCATTTCAAAAGTTCCAATGTCCCGCGAGATTGTGGACCAGCCGATATTTTACTTTGCATTGGTTGCACTTGTGATCGGCGTGCAATTATTCATGACCGGATTTCTGGCAGAAATTCTTACGCGGCAGGCAGCTTCGCGGCGTGAGTATCTGGTTATTGAAAGAACATCCTGATTTTCAGTTATACATCTGCTTATAATACTCAGCCGCCATCCGGCCCGAGTCAAATTCCGGAAGGACATCGCTGATGGCCTGTTTTATGATTGTTGCCCATAGCTTCGGGTTAGAATAATAAGCGGGTATCACTTCCTGCATTAAAACTCTGTGTAACTGCCGGCATTCAAGATTGTCTTTTTCTTCCTGCGGAAGTTCGTCGGGTGCAGGGTTTATTAAGAAGCAGTTTTTACCATGATGAGCGAACTCAGGTATCCAGCCATCCGGAATTGAAAGATTTATACTTCCGTTCATGGCGGCCGTCATACCGGAGGTGCCTGATGCCTCGCGGTACATTTTAGGATTGTTGAGCCATACATCGGAGCCGCGTTTTAGCATTCCTGAAATCCCGATTTCATAACCGGTGAGCACGGCACAATTTGAAAATTCTTTGGTGCCGTAAAATATCCTGTTGAATCTTTCGATACTCTGATGATCTTCCGGATAAGGCTTACCTGCCCAGATGATTTGTACCGGTTGATTTATTGAGGACACCAGTTGTCTGAAAAGTTCCATGTCCTGCATAATCAGATCTGCCCGCTTGTAAGCGGCGAATCTTCTTGCCCAAACAATGGTAAGCACATCTTCACTGAATAATCTTCCGGTCTGGTCTGCAACTACTTTAAAGAGCGCTCTTTTAAGTTCTTTTTTTCGGTTCAGTAAAACTTCATCATTATTTTCCGAAACGGCTCTCTCAATTTCTTTATCCATCCAGAATGTTTTGTTCTGTGCATTGGTAATAGCTGCAATCGGACAAATACCTGAATAGTCTTTCCACATATGCCTTGAAACGTCTCCGTGCATTTGTGAAACGCCATTTGCTTTTTTGGACAATCTCAGTGCAGCGAGTGTATAGTTGAATACTTTCTCATTGGCTGCCAGACTGAGTATAGTTTCATTACTTGCCCCCTGAAAGAATCCCATTACTTCAAGTGTCGAGATATCATGTTCCTCATTACCGGCGGCTTCGGGTGTATGTGTGGTAAATACTACCCGTTTACGAACCTCATCGGGATTCTGAAATTTATTGAGAAGGTAAAAACAGAGTGGCAGGGCATGCCCTTCATTCATATGATAGACCTCTGTTTCGCGTCCAAGAATGTCAAGTAGCTTTGCGCCTCCGATTCCAAGTAATATGCTTTGGGCAATTCTGGCCGACTCATGGTTGTCGTATAGTCTGTGACAAATTGTTTGTGCCAGGAAATCATTTTCAGGAAGATCTGTTGAAAGGAAGAAAACCGGGGCTGAATTAAAAACCTCTGGGCGAAGCAGCAGGGCCTTTACACGTACCGGGTGTCGGTGGATATCGATGGTGAAACGGATACCTGTATCTTCAAGAAAGTAGTAATCTTTTTGTATGTAATTGACCCGCAGCGAACCGTCACGGTTCCGGTCCTGATCATAGTACCCGTACTTCCAGTAAACTCCAATGCCGATCATATTCTGTTGAAGTTCAAAAGCACTTCGCATGTGCGAACCGGCAAGAAAACCAAGTCCGCCGCTATACGTTTTCAATGCCTGATCAATGGCGAACTCCATGCTGAAGTAGGCCACGGGTTTTGAATATTTTCTATTAAAACGGTAAGGGAAGAGTGCGTTTAGATCAAGCTGCATTTTTGAAAAAAAGAGTAATCAACTATCTACCAGAGCCCTTTCTTATTATCCATGAAACAAGTTTTCTGATTTAGTAATGACGAAGTTTGACACCGGTGGTTACAGAACTTCCTGTGACAGGAAATATACACTCTTTATAAACCGGTGGCCCAAAAGCTCCCATTGCATCATTTGAAAAACCAAAACCTTCTTTCGGGATTCCAAGAAGATTTTCATCCATTTTTTTGTTATTGTTCAGGTCATGTAAAACGGTAGCTGCGTATTCGCCCTTAGGAATATTCTCAAAGACCACCATTACGTGCCCTTCACGGGCTTTTGCTTCGGCAGTCAGGACAGGCTTGATCATGAATGATTTTGCACTGTTATATAAGGCTACCCGGATATAACCTTTTTCACTTTTAACATTGCTGACAACAATAGTTAATTTTTGACAGGTAGCGACTAAAGGCAGTGACAACATCAAGACAAGTAGAGTCGTTCGCAAAGACATGTGATAAGGGCTACATGGAATTTAATAATGCTTCCAACATAACTAAATATTTTATAAGTCCTTTGTTCTTAAACCTTAAAATTCAGAAAAATGTGAATTGTTTGCCCATTTTCATATTTGTGCGTTAATTGAGACTTCTGAACCAACCTGTATATGAGATTCGTTATCATTTCAATTATTCTTTTATCGGCAATTGGTCCTGCTTTTAGTCAGGATGCATCAGGATTAAACGCATTTGGACTTAATGACCTCTCGGGCTTCAGAGCTCAGGATGGTAATTGGAAAATTGTTGGCTCTGTAATGATGGATCCCTCAGTGGGTATTCATGATAAGATTCCGGCACCTGTTGCAGGGAAAAAACCAAAAAAATCCGAAGCACCTGTCATGATCACTGCTCAGCCGGTTTCATGGACAGAGGGAAAGGGAATATTGCTGAACATGAATGATGATAAGGTACGCAGCAATCTTATTTCAGTTATGGAGCACGGCGATATAGAGCTTGAACTGGAGCTCATGGTCCCGAAAGGATCAAATTCCGGAATTTATCTTCAGGGCAGGTATGAGGTTCAGATACTGGATAGCTGGGGTATAAAAAAACCTTCTTATTCAGACCTAGGGGGCATTTACAGGAACTGGGAATCCAGGCCCGGTGAGATTTATATGGGCAAGGCTCCATTAACGAATGCTGCAAAAGCTCCGGGCTTATGGCAGAAAATACATATTATTTTTCAGGCACCTCGCTTTGATGCGGCAGGAAAAAAGATCTCTAACGCAAAATTCATTTCAGTGAAACTGAATGGCGTTACCATCCATGATAATCTGGAAGTGCCGTTGGCTACCGGAGGGCCCATCAGCAAGTCTGAAGCGCCTTCAGGTCCTTTGATGATACAAGGAGATCACGGACCTGTGGCATTCAGAAACATCCGATACAGAATAATGCGTGAAATAACGCCTTCCATAGGATCAGTTTCCTACGATGTGTTTCATGGCAACTTTAAAACCTTCAATGATTTTCTTTCGCTGAAGCCCGCTTACTCCGGCACAAGTCCTGAATTAAGTTGTGAAGTGGTTGACGTTGAGGATTCATATGCTGTGAATTATTTCGGCGATATGAATATTCCTGAAGAAGGAGAATATGTTTTTGCCACCACCACCACAGGCGGCATTCGACTGCTAATTGATGATAAGCTTGTTTTTGATAAACCTGGTCCAGACAGGTGGGACACTGATATGGGTGCTATGCGTCTTACTGCAGGGCGTCATTCCTTCCGGATTATTAATTATAAAGATGCAGGCTGGATGCCTCCACGGCTTTATTTTTCAGTTCGCATTGCTGATGGTAAAGAAGTTAAGCTTCATTCAATCAACTCCTATCCGCCTGACCCCAATCCGGTATCATCCATTCTTATTCAGCCCGGTTCTGAACCTAGGCTGTTGCGTGCCTTTGTGGATTTTAATGGTGATCGTAAAAAAAGACTTACCCATACAATCGGTGTAGGCGAACCTTCCGGCGTTCATTACATATATGACCTTGGTTCCGGAAACCTGTCGTGTGTGTGGCGTGGTAATTTTGTTGATGCTACACCGATGTGGCACGATCGTGGCGACGGATCATTTCGTCCGTTGGGGGCAGCTCAGTTTACTTTTTTAGGTCAGCCACTTGCCCGCCTTGAAAATGCAGATGCTCCGTTTCCCACTGCAGCGACTTCAGACTATTTAAGCAAAGGTTACGAGATTGACAATATAACAGGCAGACCTGTATTTCGATATCTGTATCAGGGAATTGAAGTCACAGGCAAAGTCAATCCTGATTCTGAAAATAAATCTTTAACACATAGTGTCAGCGTAAAAGAGGGATCCGATGTTTCAGGGCTTTATTACAAGCTTGCTGAAGGAACAAACATTATACAGGTTCCGGATGGCTCTTTTGCCATTGATGATCACCGGTATTATATAAAGGTACATAAAGGATTAAAGCCTGTGTTGCGTACTGCCGGTGACAAGCAGGAATTGGTACTTCCGTTTTCAGGTACTGAAATTTCATGGTCGTTAATCTGGTAATTCGAATATCAATCCGGAAAAGAAATACTGTTATGAAAAAATTTAATCTGATCCTTCTGCTTTGTATTGGAGCAGCCAATGTTTTTGCTCAGACGCGCCGGGTACCGGTTGAAGATGATTATTACAAAATCATTACACTCGCAATACCGGAAGGAATTCTTATTGAGGCCGGAGGAGTTGCAACAATGCCTGACGGTCGGATTGCAGTCGCAACACGGCGAGGTGACGTTTGGGTAATAGAAAATCCGAATGCTGTAAACGGAAGTCCGAAGTTTACTTTGTTCGCAACCGGTTTACATGAGGCGCTTGGTTTACTCTGGCATAACGGTGCACTTTATTCTGCTCAACGGGGTGAGCTCACAAAACTTGTTGACAAAAACGGAGATGGTCGCGCGGACGTATATGAAACGGTTCATGCCTGGCCGATTTCCGGACATTATCATGAGTATTCTTTTGGACCTAAGCTTGCTCCGGATGGAGGATTTTTTGTTTCCGGAAATGTTGCATTCGGGAGTGAAGAATGGTGGCGTGGTGAGAGCAGAGTTCCGTGGAGGGGCTGGACTTTTAAAATCACGCCTGAGGGAAAACTGGAGCCATGGGCAACAGGAATGCGCTCTCCCTGCGGACTTGGAATGGTGGACGGTGAATTATTTTACACAGACAATCAGGGCGATTGGGTGGGAACCGGCGGCGTATGGCATTTATCCAAAGGTGATTTTGTAGGTCATCCTGCGGGACTTCGTTGGTCAGGCACTGCAGAATCTCCGATTAAACTCACCACAGAGCAGTTATACGCACGTGTAAGCCCAAGGCAGGTAAAGCGCGACGGAACATATATCAAGCCTTCAAATATTGACGATGAGGAGAATCCGGACTTTTTATATGAGGTAAAAAAATCTATTCCCGAGCTGAAACTTCCTGCTGTATGGTTGCCGCATGGAGTTTTAGGTATCTCCAATTCAGAAATCATCACAGATGATACCAAAGGTGCATTTGGTCCTTTTTCGGGCCAGCTGTTTGTCGGCGATCAGGGTCAGAGTAAGATCATGCGTGTGGTTCTTGAAAAAGTTAAGGGACAGTATCAGGGTGTAGCTTTTGATTTTCGTCAGGGCTTTCAGTCGGGTGTTTTAAGAATGAGCTGGGGTAATGACGGATCTATGTTTGTCGGCGAGACCAACAGAGGATGGGGATCAGCGGGCACTTCAAATTCAGGACTGCAGCGTCTGACCTGGATGGGAAAGGTGCCGATGGAGATGCTGAATGTCCGCTCCATGCCTGATGGTTTTGAAGTTGAATTCACGCATCCTGTTGATAAGACGCTTGCTGAAGATCTGAGTGCCTATAATGGAAGGAGTTACATTTATAAGTATCAGCCTGTTTATGGAAGTCCGGCTGTTAATGATCAGAGGTTATCCATCCGGGGAGTGAAAGTTTCAGAGGATCGCCGCAAGGTAAGAATCGTGATTGATAATTTGCGTCAGTATTATCTGCATGAACTGAACCTCT